>DATMJM010000293.1:0-4869 GCA_035553935.1 Solirubrobacteraceae bacterium | reverse complement strand
ATCCGTTTGTGCTCGAGCATCAGCCGGGCTGTCATCGATGGCGCCGAGCCGGTGAACATGTACAGCTTGATCTTGCCGGCCATGGATCAGACTCCCGTCAGCTTTGAGTTGACCGTGCACGACTTGTGCGCTCCGCCGTCGGTCGTAGTGCACTGGATCGTGCCGCCGCCCTTGAGCCGCTTGAACTTGCCGGTGCCGCCGGTGTAGGTGACCGTTCCGGTGTAGGTGATGTTCGTGGTGCTGCTGGGCGTGATGGTCAGAGCGACCGTACCCCTTGTCGTGCCCCGGTTGTAGAAGTTCTTGAAGGTGGCGGTGGCGCTCCCGGGGACGCCGGCGGACGGCATCTTGGTGATCGTCACGCGGTTGTGGTGCAGGCCCTTGCCGAACGGCTTGGGGCAGCTCACGAAGCCGAGGTGGACGACACTCGGGTTCGCCGGGGTTGGCTGTCCCAGCGCGTAGTTATCAATCGTGCAGCTGAAGGTCTTTGCCGTCTTCGGCTTGGCCGGCGCTGCGGTGGCGGGGGCGACCGCCAGGGCCGCGCTCGCCACGAGCGCGGTGGTGATGAGGTATTTGGGGCGCACGTCCTGCCTCCTGGGTTGCGTTGTGATCTGTGCTGATCCTGCAGCGGCGTCCGACTCGCGGCGACGTGGCGCGACCCTGGACTTTTGCGGCGTGGACCCGGGAGAATCGGGCGATGAAGGCCGGCAGGCCCACCGCGGCCGAGCTACTTGAGCGGGAGTCCGAGGTTGAGCAGCTTGCCGCCGCGATCGATGCCGCGCTGGCCGGCGAGGGCTCGGCGCTCGCGCTGGAGGGCCAAGCGGGGATCGGCAAAACCTCGCTGCTTGCCGACGCCTCCCGTCGCGCCTGCGACGCAGGGATGCGCGTGCTCAGCGCGCGCGGGGGCGAGCTTGAGCGCCAGTTCGCCTACGGCGTCGTCCGCCAGCTATTCGAGGCGCCGCTGGCGGCGGCAGAGCACGCCGATCGCCAGCGCTGGCTGGCGAGCGCCGCCGGCCTCGCCGCTCCGGTCGTGTCGGCGTCAACGACCAAGCGTGAAGCGACCGCCGATCCGACGGCGATCCTGCACGGGCTGTACTGGCTGTCGGCCAACCTCGCGACCGAGCGGCCGCTGCTGATCGCCGTCGATGACGCGCACTGGGCCGACGCCGCCTCGGTCGGCTTTTTGTCCTATCTGGCGCGGCGCGTCGACGAGCTGCCGATCTTGATCATCTACGCCTCGCGCGTCGGTGAGGGCGCGAGCGGCGAGTTGCCTGCGGTCATCGATCCGGCGCTCGTCGCCATCGTGCTGCGACCCGCAGCACTCAGCGAGGCGGCGACCGCCGAGCTCATCGCACAGGTGCTCGACCAGCCGGGATCTGAGCAGTTCGCACAGGCCTGTCGCAAAGCGACGAGCGGCAACCCGTTTTTGCTCAACGAGCTGCTTCGCGCGCTGCACGCCGACGGGATCGCGCCTGAGGACGCGAACGCGCACCGGGTGCAGCAGATCGCGCCGCGCTCGATCGCACGCGCAACGCTCGCCCGCGTACGCCAGCTCGGGCCGGCGGCCAGCGCGCTGGCCTTCGCCGCCGCGGTGCTCGGCGCGAGCGCGGAGCTGCGCTACGCCGCGGCGCTGGCAGGGCTTGACGAGGCCGGTGCGAGCGAGGCGGCCGACGCGCTGACGAGCGTCGAGATCCTGCGCCGGGGGCGACCGCTGGAGTTCATCCATCCGATCGTGCGCGCGACCGTCTACAACGAGATCCCCGCGGGCAAGCGCGCGGCAAGTCACAAGGATGCCGCGCGGCTGCTCGCGCAGGACAGCGCCAGTGATGTCGCGCTCGCGCCGCATCTGCTGGCGACAGAGCCGAGCGGTGACGCATGGGTCGTGGAGCGACTGCGCGTCGCGGCGCGCGACGTGCTGAAGCAAGCGCCCGCCGCAGCCTGCACCTATCTCCAGCGCGCCGACGACGAGCCCCCCGCAGCACCCGAGCGGTTCGCTGTGCTGCTTGCCCTCGGCGGCGCCGAGCTCATGGTCCGCAGCGAAGTCAGCGTCAGCCGATCCACCGCCATTGACCACCTGCATCAAGCTCTTGGCCGTGCGCCGGACGCCCAGGCACGCTTTGAGGCCGGCCGGCTGCTCGTCGGGGCACTGGTGCTGAGCGGCCGCGTCGATGAGGCCATGACGCTCGGGCAGGAACTGCTCGCCGGAACTCCGCCCGAGGATGAGGAAGCAAAGCTGCGCCTGGAGGGAGAGCTCGCGCTGCTCGCGCAGTTCTCGCCGCGTTACGCGAAGCCGGCGCTGGAGCGGCTGGCCGGCTACGAGGGCAGGTTGACGGGGGCCACGCGCGGCGAGCGCCTGATCCTGACATGCCTGGCGTTCGGTGCCGCCCACGGCGACGGATCGGCGTCCACGGCGGCAGACCTGGCGCGACTCGCGCTCGCGGGCGACACGCTCGTCGACGAGCACCGGCCGGGATCGAAAGCCATGTACCTCGCCATCTGGACGCTCATCTACGCCGACCGCCTCGACGAGGCCGAACGCCATTTCGACCACGCGCTGGCAAACGCGCGCAAGCACGGATGGGCAGGCGACTTCACCAGCGTTTCGGGCAGCCGCGGCCAGGTACTCATCAGGCAGGGACGGTTTGCCGAGGCGGAGGCCGACGCACTTGACGTGCTGCCTGCCATCGCCGCCGGACCGATCGGGCGGGCGATTCTGCTGTCGTGCCTACTTCACACGATGGTCGAGCGCGCCGACCCAGGCATGTGGGAGCCGTTTCTGAGCGAGCATGGACTGGACGGCGACCTTGCCGACCGGCCTATGGGCGGCCTGCTGCTGTACTCGCGCGGCCACATGCGGCTGGCGGCCGGCAACCCAGCGGCGGCGCTCACAGATTTCCGGCAGCTGCAACTCCGCGATGAGCTGTCCGGACAGCACACGCCAGCGATCCCGTCACGCGCGCCCCAGGCGCTCGCCTACCTCCAACGGGGCGAGCATGATCGCGCCCGCGCGCACGCCGACGATGAGCTTCAGCGGGCGCGACGCTGGAACAGCCCGACCGCGCTGTCGTTCGCGCTGCGCACGGCCGGACTCGTCGAGGGCGGCGACGCCGGGATCGAACAGTTGCGTCAGGCCGCCGCGGCCGTCGAGGGCTCCCCCGCGCGGTATGAGCGCGCTCGCTCGCTGACCGAGTCCGGCGCCGCGCTACGTCGCGCCGGTTACCGCCGCGGTCGGCCAGCTCGAGCGCCTCGCGGAGCGGCTCGCGCGCCTCGCGGCGGTAACCGGCGCGACGTAGCGCGGCGCCGGACTCGGTCAGCGAGCGAGCGCGCTCATAGCGCGCGGGAGAGCCCTCGACGGCCGCGGCGGCCTGACGCAACTGTTCGATCCCGGCGTCGCCGCCCTCGACGAGCCCGGCCGTGCGCAGCGCGAACGACAGCGCGGTCGGGCTGTTCCAGCGTCGCGCCCGCTGAAGCTCATCGTCGGCGTGCGCGCGGGCGCGATCATGCTCGCTCTCGTCCGCGGCTTCGACACGATGACCGTACCGGCGCTCAACGCGTGGCGCTGGTCGTGCGCGAGTTGATGGGGGCCGAGGTCGCGCAGCTGACCGGCGTCGAGCGCGGCGAGCGTTCGCCCGAGCGCGTGACGAACCTCAACGGCTATCGCCCACGGCTGTGGGAGACGCGGGTCGGCGAGATCGAGCTGGCAATCCCGCGCACCCGGTCGGGCCCGGCGTACTTCGCGAGCTTTTGGAGCCCAGGCGCCGCTGCGAGCAGGCGATCGTCGCGGTCGTGATGGAGGCCTACGTCAACGGCGTCAGCACGCGCAAGGTCGACCGCCTCGTCGAGCAGCTGGGATCGCGGGGATAGACAAAGACCGCGTCAGCCGCCTGTGCCGCAACCTCGACGAGCATGTCGAGGAGTTCCGGTCGCGCCCGCTTGAGGGTGCCTACCCGTACCTGTGGCTCGACGCTAAGGTGCGCCACGAGGCGCTGTTGGTTCGGGCGGGGTGCGAGACCCCGCCGCCGGTCCGTCGCAGCGGGCTGGTGAAGCTGAGGGCAGCCTGACCCCGGAGCTGCGGGTGAGGGTGGGAGCAGCCCTGACAACGACGGGACGCGGGAGAACATCGGATCGCGTGGGCCCGGCAAGCAAGGCGGATAGGTGCAACGAGAGTGAACCAGTGATCGAACCCCCTCAAGCGACGACCCCTGGCCTGGAAGCCGATGGATGTGGGCTGGGCGACGCGGGCGCGGGGCGCCCGAGATTAGCCGGGCTCCCCGACCCTCGGGCGGCGCCGATACCGCGACGTTCGGGGTCTGTGGCGAGTGGCTGCGAGATCGTTACGGCAGGCCCGCAGGGGAAGAGCTGGGCGCCGCTCCCGCCGACCGAGCGACAGTGAACGTGGGAACCGTCCGGTTGCCGACCTCGCTGGCCCCCTGGGGTCGGACGGTCAGGTGCAGCGTCTGCTCATGGTGCCGGGCGGGGCGGAGCTTCCGTAGTAGTCCGAGCCGGGGAAAGCCCGGTACATGGCGAAGGGAAGCAGCGGGCTTGCAGCGCCCGTCTGGAAGGCGAGGAGGTCGCCGGTGAATACCGGCGCGCCGTGGCCATCGGTCGATCAGGCCGAGGCGCAGGTACTCGGGATCCAGCGCAAGCTGCACAAGTGGGCCATGGATGATCAGGCCCGGAGGTTTGACGACCTCCACAACCTCGTCTGCGATCCCGCGACCATGCTGATGGCGTGGCGGCGGGTTCGCGGCAACAAGGGCTCGCGTTCAGCCGGGGTGGACGGCCAGACGGCCTACCACGTCGAGCAGGTGCTGGGCGTCGAGCGGTTCCTCGGCGGGCTGCGCGAGCAGCTTCGCTCGGGGAGCTACCGGC
>DATMJM010000292.1:0-11688 GCA_035553935.1 Solirubrobacteraceae bacterium | reverse complement strand
GATGGGTCAGGGCGAGCATGCGGACCTCGGCGTCGGCGGCGCAGGTCGCCGCCGACGCCGAGGTCCGCATGCTCGCCCTGACCCATCTGTCGTCGCGCTACGGCGGCCGCGAGATCCGCGACGAGGCGCGCGCCATCTTCGCCGCGACCGAGGTCCCGCGCGACTTCGACACGATCGAGGTCCCGCTGCCCGAGCGCGGGGAGCCCGAGCTGATCCGCTGGGACGGCGGGGCCCAGGCGCGCGCACGCGGCACGGCGCCGGTCGAGTCGCCGGCCTAGGAGGCGCCGGGTGCGCTGCTAGGCTGACGGGCACCCGCAATCGCTCCTTTAACCGGGTCCCGTGAGGCCAGGAAGGACACACATGCCAGACCCGAAGGTCGTTCTCGACGGCGAGGACATGCGGCGCACGCTCACGCGCATCGCGCACGAGATCGTCGAGAACGGCGGCCTGCCCGAGCAGCTCGCGCTCGTCGGCATCCACCGTCGCGGCGCCGTCCTCGCGGCGCGCCTGCGCGCGCTGCTCGACGAGCTGCACGGCATCGAGGTCCCGCTCGGAGATCTCGACATCGCCTTCTACCGCGACGACGTCACGCTGCGCGGCGGCACGCCGGTCGTGCACTCCACGCACCTGGACTTCGACGTCGACGGGCGGAC
Organism: Solirubrobacteraceae bacterium; assembly: GCA_035553935.1. Taxonomy (GTDB): domain Bacteria; phylum Actinomycetota; class Thermoleophilia; order Solirubrobacterales; family Solirubrobacteraceae; genus CADCVQ01. Next base: position 11,035 of record DATMJM010000292.1, on the reverse strand, counting down.
CGTCGTCATCGTCGACGACGTCCTCTTCACCGGGCGCACGGTGCGCGCCGCGATCGAGGCGCTGTTCGACTACGGCCGTCCACAGCGCGTGCAGCTGGCGGTGCTCGCCGACCGCGGTCATCGCGAGCTGCCGCTGCGGCCCGACTACGTCGGCAAGAACCTGCCGACCGCGCGCAGCGAGCGCGTCTTCGTCCGGGTGCAGGAGATCGACGGCGAGGACTGCGTGACGATCGAGGAGCACCAGGGGGCGGCGGTATGAGGCACCTGCTCTCGATCGAGGACCTCACGCGCGACGACATCGAGCGGATCCTCGACAACGCGGCGGAGTTCGAGAAGGTCTCGCACCGCGACATCAAGAAGGTCCCGGCGCTGCGCGGCCGGACGGTGCTCAACCTCTTCTACGAGGCCTCGACGCGCACGCGCTCGTCCTTCGAGCTCGCGGCCAAGCGGCTGAGCGCCGACGTCGTGAACTTCGCGGCCAGCGGCTCGAGCGTCGAGAAGGGCGAGTCTCTGAAGGACACGGTGCTGACGCTCACGGCGCACTCGCCGGACGCGATCGTCATCCGCACGCCGTACGCGGGCGCCGCCGCGCTCGTCGCGAGCTGGACGACGGCGGCGATCGTCAACGCCGGCGACGGCAAGCACGAGCACCCCACGCAGGCGCTGCTCGACGTCCACACGCTGCGCCAGAAGCTCGGCTCGCTCGACGGCCGCTCGGTCTGGATCGTCGGCGACGTCGCGCACTCGCGCGTCGCGCGCTCGAACATCCTCGCGTTCAGGAAGATGGGCGCCGACGTCACCGTCTGCGGACCGCCGACGCTCATGCCACGCGGGATCGAGGCGCTGGGCTGCGCCGTGCGCTACGACCTCGACGACCTGCGCGAGGCCGACGTCGTCTACGCGCTGCGGATGCAGCACGAGCGGATGGACCAGCGCTTCGTCCCGAGCCTGCGCGAGTACGCCGCCGTGTACCAGATCAACGGCCGCCGCCTCGGCCCGCGGCAGGTGCTCATGCACCCCGGGCCGGTCAACCGCGGCGTGGAGCTGTCCGGCGAGGTCGTCGACTCGCCGCAGGCCGTCATCACGATGCAGGTCAAGTCCGGCGTCGTCGTCCGGATGGCCGTCCTCTACGAGGTCCTGTCCGGGGCGCGCGACGAGCGCAGCACCCCGCACCCGACCGAGCCGCAGCTGGCATGACGCCGCACGAGCCACCGCAGCACGCGGCCCCTTCGGGGGTCCGCCTCGTCAGTGCACCCGCACGGCCGGCCGAGCTGCTGCTGCGCAACGTCCACGCGCTCGACCCGCGCAACCGTCTCGACGGCCTGCACGACGTGCTCGTGCGCGGCGGCGAGATCGCCGAGATCGCACCCCCCGGATCGCTCAACGCGCCGGAGGGCGCGGAGACCGTCGAGGGCAGCGGACGCCACCTCTTCCCGGCGTTCGTCGACCCGCACGTGCACCTGCGCACGCCCGGCCAGGAGCACAAGGAGGACCTCGAGACGGGCACGCGCGCCGCGGCCGCCGGCGGCTACTGCGCGGTCGTCGCGATGCCGAACACGTCGCCGGTCATCGACAGCGCGCCGATCCTCGGCGCCGTGCTCGACGCGGCCGCGCGCGAGGCACGCGTGCCCGTCGCGTTCATGCCGGCGATCACGCGCGGGCTGGAGGGACGCGAGCTGACGGAGATGGCCGAGCTGCGCGCGCTCGGCGCCGCCGGCTTCACCGACGACGGCCGCCCGGTCGCGGACGCCGGCGTCTTCCGCCGCGCGCTGCAGTACCAGCGCCTGTGCGGCGGCGTGCTGGCGCTGCACGAGGAGGACCCGTCGCTGTCGGGCAGGGGAGCGATGCACGAGGGGGCCGTCAGTGCGCTGCTCGGCGTCGCCGGGATCCCGAGCGTGAGCGAGACGACGATCATCGCCCGCGACTGCGCGCTCGCCGAGTACGAGCGCGCGCGGATCCACATCCAGCACCTCTCGGCGTGCGATTCCGTCGCGATCATCGCGGCCGCGAAGGCGCGCGGCGTCGCCGTCACCTGCGAGGCCACCCCGCACCACCTCACGATGACCGACGAGGACGCGCGGGGTCTGGACCCGCGGCGCAAGATGAACCCGCCGCTGCGCACCGAGGAGGACCGCCAGGCGCTGATCGAGGGGCTGCGCAGCGGGACGATCGACTGCATCGCGACCGACCACGCGCCGCACGCCCGCGACGAGAAGGAGGTCCCGTTCGAGCAGGCGCCGATGGGGACGACCGGCCTCGAGACCGCGTTCGCCGCGGTCCACACCGACCTCGTCGTACCCGGTCACCTGCCGCTGGCGCTCGTCGTCGAGCGGCTCACGTCCGGCCTCGGGCTGCTCGACCTGTTCGTGCCGTCGATCGCGACGGGCGAGCCGGCGAACCTCGTGCTCGTCGACCTCGAGGCGGAGTGGGTCGTGGGGGAGAGCGGCTACGAGAGCCGCTCGGAGAACTGCTGCTTCGCCGGTCGCACGCTGCAGGGACGGGTGCTGCTGACGGTCGCCGCCGGCGCCGTCGCCTACCGCGAGCGCTCGACGATCCTGAGCGCGGCATGAGCGCGTACGTGCTCATGGAGGACGGCACGCGCTTCGACGGGATCGCCGTCGGCGCGGCGCAGGCCGCGACCGGAGAGGTCGTCTTCACCACCGGCATGTCCGGCTACCAGGAGTCGGTCACCGATCCGTCGTTCGCCGGGCAGATCATCACGTTCACCTATCCGCACATCGGCAACTACGGCGTCTGCGAGCAGGCGATGGAGTCCTCGCGCATCTGGGCGCGGGCGGTCGTCATGCGCAGCGCGACCAACGGCGAGGACGCGCCGACGGCCGAGCGCGGCTGGCTGGACTGGCTCACCGACTGCGGCATCCCGGCGATCAGCGAGGTCGACACGCGCGCGCTCGTGCGCCACATCCGCGACGCCGGCTCGATGCGCGGCGGCGTGTTCCCGGGCGCGATGGACGAGCGCGAGGCGCGGGCGCTGATCGCCGCCGAGCCGCCGATGCAGGGCGCCGATCTCGCGCGCGTCGTCAGCCCGCGCGAGATGACGGTGCATGGCAGCGGGGACGGCCCGCGGATCGCAGCGATCGACACCGGCATCAAGAGCTCGATCGTGCGCAACATCGTCCAGCGCGGGGCGCTGCTGGAGCTGCACCCGTGCACCGTGACCGCCGCCGAGCTGGTGGCCCGCGACCCCGACGCGATCTTCCTCGCCAACGGCCCGGGCGACCCCGCCGCGCTGGACCACATCGTCGCGACGCTGCGCGAGCTCATCGGCCGCAAGCCGACGTTCGGCATCTGCCTCGGCCACCAGCTCCTGTGCCGCGCCGTCGGCCTAAAGACGTTCAAGCTGCCGTTCGGCCACCGCGGCGCCAACCATCCGGTGAAGGACCTCGAGACGGGGAGGATCGAGATCACGTCGCAGAACCACGGCTTCGCGGTGCTCGGTCCCCGCGGGGAGCAGACGATCGCCGGCGACGAGCCGGTGCGCTGGGAGACGGACTTCGGCGCCGCGCAGCTGTCGCACATCAACCTCTACGACCGCACGGTCGAAGGGCTGACGCTGCTCGACGTCCCCGGCGGCACAGTGCAGTACCACCCGGAGGCGGGGCCGGGGCCGAACGACAGCCTGTACCTCTTCGACCGCTTCCTCGAGCAGATCGCGGCGGCAGCGTAGTGCCCAGGAGAGACGACATCCACCGCATCCTCATCCTCGGCTCGGGGCCGATCGTCATCGGCCAGGCGGCCGAGTTCGACTACTCCGGCGTGCAGGCCTGCAAGGTGCTCAAGGAGGAGGGCTACGAGGTCGTGCTCGTGAACTCCAACCCGGCGACGATCATGACCGACCCGGAGTTCGCCGACGCAACGTACGTCGAGCCGCTGCTGCCGGGGCCGGTCGCACAGGTCATCGCGCGCGAGAAGCCCGACGCGCTGCTGCCGACGCTCGGCGGCCGCGGCGGCGGCATCGCGCGGACGCCGGAGGAGTTCCGCGCGATCGTCCGGGGCGGCCTGGACGCGTCGCCGATCGGCCAGATCCTGCTCGACGAGTCGGTGCTCGGCTGGGGCGAGTTCGAGCTCGAGGTCATGCGCGACCACAACGACAACTGCGTGATCGTCTGCTCGATCGAGAACATCGACCCGATGGGCGTCCACACCGGCGACAGCGTCACGGTCGCGCCGCAGCAGACGCTGACCGACCGCCTGTACCAGAAGCTGCGCGACCAGGCCCTGACCGTCATGCGGGCCGTCGGCGTGGAGACCGGCGGCTCCAACGTGCAGTTCGCGGTCAATCCGGCGACCGAGGAGATCATGGTCATCGAGATGAACCCGCGCGTGTCGCGGTCCTCGGCGCTGGCCTCCAAGGCGACGGGCTTTCCGATCGCGAAGATCGCCGCGCGGCTGGCGGTCGGCTATGCGCTGGAGGAGATCGACAACGACATCACGCGCCGCACGCCGGCCTCGTTCGAGCCGACGATCGACTACGTCGTCGTGAAGATCCCGCGCTTCGCGTTCGAGAAGTTCTCCGGCGTCGACGAGCGGCTGAGCACGCATATGAAGTCCGTCGGCGAGGTCATGGCGATCGGGCGCACGTTCGGCCAGGCCTTCGCCAAGGCGATGCGCAGCCGCGAGCTGGATTTCGTCCCGCCCTGCGACGGGCGGCCGGAGGAGCTGCTCGCACGGCTGGAGAAGCCCGGGCCGGACCGCTACGACGTCCTGCTCGCGGCCTTCCGCGCGGGCGCCGAGCCGGAGGAGGTGCAGCGGCGCACGAGCATCGACCTGTGGTTCCTGCGCGAGCTGCGGGCGCTCGCGCTCGATCCCGACGGTCCCTTCAGGGGCACGCGGACGTTCAAGTCCGTCGACACCTGCGCCGCCGAGTTCGCCGCCGAGACGCCGTACTACTACTCGGCGTGGGAGTCGACGCCGCCCAGCGGCCGGGGCGGTGCCAGCACAGCGCGCCACGAGGTCCGCCGCGGGACCAGCCCGAGCGTCGTGATCCTCGGCGCCGGCCCGAACCGGATCGGCCAGGGGATCGAGTTCGACTACTGCTGCGTGCATGCCGCGATGACCGTGCGCGCCTCCGGCCGCGACGCGGTCATGGTCAACTGCAACCCCGAGACGGTGTCGACAGACTACGACACCTCCGACCGCCTGTACTTCGAGCCGCTGACGCTCGAGGACGTGCTCGGCGTCGTGGAGGTCGAGCGGCCCGAGGGCGTGATCGTCCAGTTCGGCGGCCAGACGCCGCTGAAGCTCGCCGCGGGCCTGCAGGACGCGGGGGTCCCGATCCTCGGCACGAGCGTCGACGCGATCGACCTCGCGGAGGACCGCGGCCGCTTCGGCGCGCTGCTCGATCGCCTCGGCTATCAGGCGCCGCCGTACGCCACCGCGCTCGGCATGCCGGCGGCGCTCGACGCCAGCGAGGGCGTCGGCTTCCCGCTGCTGGTGCGGCCGAGCTACGTCCTCGGCGGCCGCGCGATGGAGATCGTCTACTCGCGCGACGACCTCGCCGAGTACCTGCAGCGCACGGGCAACGGCCGCGAGCGCGAGATCTTCCTCGACCGCTTCCTCGAGAACGCGATCGAGGTCGACGTCGACGCGCTCTGCGACGGCGAGGGCGTCTGGATCGGCGGCATCATGCAGCACGTCGAGGAGGCGGGCATCCACTCCGGCGACAGCGCCTGCGTGCTGCCGCCGCACTCGCTCGGCCCGGAGATGCTCGACGAGATCCGCGCCCACACGCGCGGCATCGCCCTCGGCCTGAACACGGTCGGGCTGATCAACATCCAGTACGCCGTGACGCTCGACGGGCGCCTGTTCGTCATCGAGGCCAACCCGCGCGCGTCGCGTACGGTGCCGTTCGTCTCCAAGGCGATCGGCGTGCCGCTGGCGAAGATGGCCTGCCGGCTCATGCTCGGCGAGCCGCTGGCGGATCTCGGGCTCCCGCCGGAGGCGATGCCGACCGACCACGTCTGCGTCAAGGAGGCGGTCCTGCCGTTCGACCGCTTCACGGGCACCGACGCCCTGCTGAGCCCGGAGATGCGCTCGACCGGCGAGGTGATGGGCGTCGCGCGCGACTTCCCGACGGCGTTCGCCAAGGCGCAGGCCGCGGCCGGCGCGCTGCTGCCTTCCGAGGGCACCGTCTTCATCACGGTGACCGACGGCGACAAGCCCGGCGCCCACGCGATCGCGTCGCGTCTGGAGGACCTCGGGTTCCGGATCGTCGCGACGGCCGGAACCGCGCAGGCGATCCGCGGGATGGGCGTGCGCGTCGACGACGTGCTCAAGAAGGTCGGCGACGGCTCGCCGCACGTCGTCGACCTCATCGAGGCCGGTGAGATCGACCTCGTCATCAACACCCCGACGGGCTCGGGCGCGCGCGCCGACGGCTGGGAGATCCGGCGCGCCGCCGTTGCCCGCGGGATCCCGTGCATCACGACGCTGTCAGGCGGGCACGCCGCCGCGCGCGCGATCTCCGCCGCGCGCAGCGGCGAGCCGAAGGTCCTGTCGCTGCAGGAGCTGCACCGCAACCGCCACAGCGTGCGATGAGGACGCTGGCCCCGTTCGGCCGCCGGCGCGTGCAGGTCGTCCGCGCCGAGGACGTCGGCGCCTATCGCGTGCTGCATGCCGCCGATCTCGACGGCCCGCTGCCGGCGGCGGGCCAGTTCTACATGCTCGCGGCAGCCGCGGGCTGGGGCGCGGGCGAGGACGAGCGGCCCCACCTGCCGCGCGCGTTCTCCTTCCTGCGCGCAGCGGGCGGCGAGCTGAGCTTCATGCTCGAGGACGTCGGGCCCGGCACTCACCGCCTGGCAGGGCTCGTGGCGGGCGACGAGCTGTGGATCACGGGCCCGCTCGGCGCGGGGTTCCGCCCGCCGGACGGAGGCCGCCGGGCGCTGCTGGCGGGGGGCGGCGTCGGCATTCCGCCGCTCGCGGCATGGGCGCGCGAGCTGGGCGGGCGTCCGCAGGCCCTGCTGGGCTTCCGTGATCGCGAGCATGCGGCGGGCGCCGCGCTGATGGAGGAGGCGCAGGTCGCCGTGGCGACCGACGACGGCTCCGTCGGCCACCGCGGGCTGGTCACAGAGCTGCTCGCGGCCGAGCTGGCGCGCGACGCCCACGCGGTCGTCTACGCGTGCGGCCCGCCGCGCATGCTCGAGGCCGTCCGCGCGCTGTGCGGCGAGCGCGGCGTGCCGGCGCAGCTGGCGCTGGAGGCCGCGATGGCCTGCGGCTTCGGTGCCTGCTACGGCTGCGTCGTCGCGCTGCGCGACGGCGGCTACGCGCGGATCTGCGTCGACGGCCCGGTGCTCGACGCCGGCCGGCTCGAAGCGGTGCCGGCGCATTGAGCGCCGTGGTCGACTTCTGCGGCCTGCGGCTCGAGCACCCGATCGTCAACGGCTCGGGCACGTTCGACGCGATCGCGGCGCGGCGAGCGTTCGGCGACGCGCTGCTGGTCGACTTCCCCTTCAGCGCCTTCGTCTCCAAGACGATCACGCTGCAGCCGCGCGCCGGCAACCCGCCGCCGCGGCTGTGGGAGGCGCCGGCCGGGATGATCAACTCGATCGGCCTGCCGAACCGCGGGCTCGCCGGCTACCTCGAGCACGACCTGCCGCAGCTCGCGCGGCTGCCGGTGCCGCTGATCACGAACGTCATGGGTTCGACGCAGGACGAGGTCGCGCGGCTCGTCGAAGCCGTCGACGCGCGCCCGGAGATCGCGGCGATCGAGCTCAACGTGTCGTGCCCGAACGTCAGGACCGGGCTCGACATCGGAGCCGACCCGCAGTCGCTGGGGTCGCTCGTGCGGGCCATCCGACCGCTCGCGCGCAAGCCGCTGATCGTCAAGCTCACGCCGAACACGGCGGACGTCGCCGCGGTCGCCGCCGCCGCCGAGCGCGAGGGCGCCGACGCCGTGTCGCTCGTCAACACGCTGCGGGCACTGGCCCTCACGCCCGCCACCGGACGCCCGTGGCTGGGCGGCGGCACGGGCGGGTTGTCGGGTCCGGCGATCCGGCACGTCGCCCTCGCGCAGGTCGCCGCGGTGGCGCGGCGGGTCTCGATTCCGGTCGTCGGAATGGGCGGCGTCACGCAGCCGCGGCACGCGCTGGAGCTCATGGCGGCGGGCGCGACGCTCGTGGCGATCGGCACGGAGAACTTTCGTGACCCGCGCGCCGGAAAGCGCATAGCAACAGGTCTGAAATCCCTGCAAATTGCGAAAAGACCATCAACCAGCATGAACACCTCTGAACCTCGACCTGAGGTTGACGCGAATTGCGCGAATTCATGATGATTCGCCTTGCGACGAGGTGGTGAAGATGCAAGGATCGGCGCCGCTGATGCCGCCGAGTCAGGACACCGCTACGACGCACTCGGCGGCACCCGAACGATCGCTCACGCAGCGCCTCGCCGCGCTCGAGCGGGCCAACGACGTGCGCTCGCGGCGCGCGCGGCTGAAGAAGGACCTGAAGGCGGGGCGCGCATCGATCCACGAGCTGCTCGAGAAGCCGCCGGGGTACATCGAGACCGCGAAGGTCCTCGACATGCTGCTCGCGGTCCCGAAGTACGGGCGCGTGAAGGCCCACAAGGCCCTCAGCCACTGCCGCATCTCGCCGAGCAAGACGATCGGCGGGCTGTCCGAGCGCCAGCGCGACGAGCTCGTCAAGCACCTGCGCAGCTAGACCGCCGGCCGCGATGCCGCGCGCCGTCGTCATCACCGGGCCCTCCGGCGTCGGCAAGGGGACGCTGATCCGGTCCCTGCGCACGCGGATGCCCGAGCTGCAGCTGTCGGTGTCGGCGACGACGCGCCGGCCGCGCACGGGCGAGACGCAGGGCGTCGACTACCACTTCATGTCGCCCGAGGAGTTCGACGAGCACGTGCGCGAGGGCGACTTCGTCGAGCACGCCGACTACGCCGGCGCGCGCTACGGCACCCTGCGCTCCGAGCTCGAGACGCGTGCCTCGAGCGGCGCGCCGGTCGTCCTCGAGATCGAGGTCCAGGGCGCCCGCCAGGTGCGCGAGACGATGCCCGAGGCGGTGCAGGTCTTCATCGCGCCGCCGTCGCTGGAGGCTCTGCGCGCGCGGCTCGTCGGTCGCGGCACCGATCCGCCCGAGCAGGTCGAGGCGCGGCTGCGCACGGCGGAGGAGGAGCTGGCGGCCAAGGAGGAGTTCAGCCGCGTCGTCGTCAACGACCGGCTCGAGGACGCCGTCGAGGAGCTGTTCGAGATCGTGCGCGACGCGACCGTCGCGGGGTAGCGCGGTACCCTTGGGCGCATGATCTCTCCTCGCATCGACCGTCTCCTCGAGAACGTCGACTCCAACTACGCCTCCGTTCTCGTCGCGGCCAAGCGCGCCCGGCAGATCAACTCCTACTACCACAACCTCGGCGAGGGGACGTTCGACGAGTTCCCGCCGCCGATGGTCGACACCGGCTCGAAGAACTACCTCACGATCGCGCTCGAGGAAGTCGCCGCCGGGAAGATCAAGTACCAGTACCGGTAGATCGGACGCCGAAGCTGACATGGCGCGAATCCTGCTCGGCGTCAGCGGCGGGATCGCCGCCTACAAGGCGCTCGAGCTCGTGCGCCTCGCGACGGCGGCGGGGCACGCCGTGCGGGTCGTCCAAACGCCGGCGAGCCTGCGCTTCGTCGGCGCGGCGTCATTCGCGGCGCTGACGGGGGCGCCGGTCCTCACGGACGAGTTCGAGCGCGATCCCGCCCGCGGCGCGTTCCCCGGCCAGGCGCCGCCCGACCATGATCCGATCAGCCACCTCGAGCTCGTCGCCAACGCCGACATCTACGTGGTCGCGCCCGCCTCCGCGAACACGGTCGCCAAGCTCGCGGCGGGCCTCGCCGACAACCTGCTGACGAGCGCGGCGCTGGCGGCGACGTGCCCGCTGCTCGTCGCTCCCGCGATGAACAACGACATGTGGGAGAACCCGGCGACGCGGGCGAACGTCGCGCTGCTGCGCTCCCGCGGCGTGACGGTGCTCGAGCCGGCCACCGGCCGGCTCGCCTCCACCGGCGAGGCGGGCGCCGGGCGGCTGCCCGAGCCGGCGGCGCTGCTGGAGGGGATCGAGGCGCTGACCCGGCCGGCGCCGGCGGCCCCGTCGGCCGATCTCGTCGGCCTGCGCGTGCTCGTCACCGCGGGCGGCACCCGCGAGCCGATCGACGCGGTGCGCTTCATCGCCAACCGGTCGTCGGGCCGGATGGGCTTCGCGCTGGCGAGCGAGGCCGCGCAGCTCGGCGCCGCGGTCACCGTGGTCGCGGCGAACGTCGCGCTCGAGCGCGACCCGCGCGTGACCTACGTCGACGTCCAGACGGCCGCCGAGCTGCAGGACGCCTGTGCGGCGGCGTTCGCGGCCACAGACGTGCTGCTGATGGCGGCCGCAGTCGCCGACTTCCGCCCCGCGCGCAGCTTCGACGGCAAGCTGAAGAAGGCAGGCGAGGAGCACATGCGCGTCGTGCTCGAGCGCACGCCGGACATCCTGGCCGGGTTGGCCGCCGAGCGCGGCGCCGCCCAGACGATCGTCGGCTTCGCGGCCGAGCACGGCGAGGGCGCGCTGACCTACGGGCGCGAGAAGCTCGCGCGCAAGGGGCTCGACGCGATCGTCGTCAACGACGTCTCGCGAGCGGACATCGGCTTCGAGGCGAGCGACAACGAGGTCACGATCCTGACGGCGAGCGGCGAGACCCGCGTGGCGCGGGCATCCAAGCAGGACGTCGCGCGGACGGTGCTCGAGGTCGTCGTGGCGCTGCGGGCGCAGTTGGGCGCGACCGACCCGGCCGCCCCCGGGACCTAGGCCGCCGGCACGCGCGCCGCGCCGGGCGGGCATCCGTGGTCGCACGCGAGTCCGCCGACATCTTCCTAGCCGACGACAACTCCGCCTCGATCGCTCGGGCTGCCGTCCAAGCGCCGTGATCGAGCTGGAGAAGCGGCTGCACCGCCGCCCAAGCATCGCGCCGACGGGCCGCGGCTGCGACCATTGGTCGCGATGGAGCGCGCGGGCACCGAACGACGGCTCACGGAGGGGGAGGTC
>DATMJM010000291.1:0-2274 GCA_035553935.1 Solirubrobacteraceae bacterium | reverse complement strand
GATTGCGCTCGCGGCGGCGTAGAAGACGTAGCTCGCCGCGATCATGAGCAGCTTCCAGATCGGCGGGCGCGACATCAGCGCCCACGAAAGCGCGAGCACGATCGGGAAGAAGACGGCGAACTGGATGGTGGGAAAGACCATGCGAAACCACGCCGCCGGAGGGGCGGCTGGCGCACCCTAGCGGAGCGCGCGCGCAGGCCCGCCGGCGGGCGCCGCGCGCAACGGGCCGCCCCGGCGGGGCGGCCCGTGCACCTCCTGCGTCAGTCGTCCGCGCGTAGTCCGCGCGGCCGCGCTCAGCTGAGGATCTTGTTGCAGGGCACGCCGCTGAGCCAGCGCCCCGACTCGTACCAGTAGCCCAGGCCTTCGAGTTGTGCGGGAACGTCCGGCGCGGCCGCATGTCCATCCACGTCAAGAAGTCGTGATCTTCTCGTGAGGGGCCCCCGTCCGGGCCCAAGACGGCGCGTTGCAGACTTCAGCCCGACGGTCCCATCTGTCTACACTGGATGATCACATGGGCCTCCCGCCGCTCCAGAACCGTCCCTGCGGCGGTCGCTACGGGGACATCGTGCAGGCGATCGGCAACACGCCGCTCGTCGAGCTCAAGCGCCTCAGCCCGAAGCCGGGCGTTCGGATCTGGGCGAAGATGGAGTCGGCGAACCCGACGGGCTCGGTGAAGGACCGCGTCGCGCGCTCGCTCATCGAGCACGCCGAGGAGCGGGGGCTGATCCTGCCCGGCCACACGATCCTCGAGCCGACGTCCGGCAACACCGGCATCAGCCTCGCGATGATCTGCCGGCGCAAGGGCTATCCGCTGAAGGTCGTCATGCCCGACAACGTCACGCCCGAGCGCACCCAGCTGCTGGAGATGTACGGCGCCGAGATCATCTGGAGCCCCGGCGACCAGGGCTCCAACGGCGCCGTCGCGATGGCCAACGAGATCGCCCAGGACACCGACACGTACTACATGCCCTACCAGTACGGCAACGAGGCCAACCCGCTCGCCCACTACAACGGCACGGCGCCCGAGATCCTCGAGGAGCTCGACGAGATCGCCGTCTTCGTCGCCGGCCTCGGCACCGGCGGTACGCTCATGGGCAACGCGCGCCGCTTCAAGGAGGAGCTCGGCGACAGCGTCAAGATCGTCGCCGCCGAGCCGATGCAAGGCGAGCCGGTGCAGGGGCTGCGCTCGCTGGACGACGGCTTCATCCCGCCGATCATCGACCTGAGCCTGCTGGACCGCAAGATCTTCGTGACCAACGAGGACGCGGTCGTCTGGACGCGCAAGCTGCTCGACGAGGAGGGCATCTTCGCCGGCGTCTCGTCGGGCGCGATCGCGCGGGTCGCCGTCCGGCTCGCCAACGAGATCGACGAGGGCAACGTCGTCTTCATCGTCTGTGACGACGGCTGGAAGTACCTGTCCTCCGGCATCTACAACAAGCCGCTCGAGGAGATCGAGAACCTGGATTCCACCGTCTGGTGGTGATCGGGCCGGCGCGCCCGCCGCATCCGGTCGACAGCCATCCAGGTAGCTTGCAGGGCCACGACGCGGAGGCTGGGATGGACATCGACGGCTTCCTGCGCGATCCGCTGTCGCGCAGGCGCTTCTTCCGGATGGCAGGCGTGAGCACCGGCGCCGGTGGCGCGGCGGCATTCCTCGCAGCCTGCGGCGACGGCACGACGACGCCGGCCGTCGTCACCGGCCCGGACGAGTCCGACCAGGCCGACGTCGAGATCCTCAACGGCGTCCTCGACCTCGAGCTGATGGCGATCGCCGCCTACAAGACCGCCGCGGGGCGGATGCGCGGCAGCGTGCTGGAGATCGGCAAGCTGTTGCTCGCGCAGGAGCAGGAGCACGCCGACGCGCTCATCGCGGCGGTCGAGGAGGCGGGCGGCCGGCCGAACCGCGCCAAGGCGTCCTACGACTTCCCGCGGATGCGCAGCCAGCAGGACGCGCTGCGCTTCGCCCTGCAGCTCGAGAACACCGCGATCGCAGCCTACATCGACGCACTGCCGAAGTTCTCGCGGGGCGCGCTGCGGGCAACGGCGGCGTCGATCATCACGAGCGAGGCCGAGCACGCCGCCGTGCTGCTCGACGCGCTCGGGATGGAGCCCGCGCCGGAGGCGTTCGTGACCGGCAGGACCTCGTGACCGAGGCGATCGCGATCGCCGACGGTGGGGCCGACACCGCGCAGATCGCGGCGTTCGAGCGCGACCGCCGCGATCTGCTGCGGCGCGGCTTCGCGCTCGGCGGCGCCGCGATCGCGGCATCCTCGA
>DATMJM010000290.1:0-3248 GCA_035553935.1 Solirubrobacteraceae bacterium | reverse complement strand
GTCCGGCGTCAGCACCTCGACGCTCGCCTCGGGCAGCTTCGCCTTGATCGCGCGGATCGTCGCGGCGAAGTGGCCGGCGCCGCGGTCGGGGACGTCGTCGCGGTCGACCGAGGTGACGACGACGTGCTTCAGCGCCATCTGCGCGGCGGCCTGGCCGACGCGGAGCGGCTCGAGCGGGTCGGGCGCCTCCTCCGGGCGCCCGGAGTGCACGTAGCAGTAGCGGCAGGCGCGCGTGCAGGTCTCGCCGAGGATCTGGAAGGTGGCGGTGCCGCGCCCCCAGCACTCGGCGATGTTCGGGCAGCGCGCCTCCTCGCAGATCGTGTTCAGGCTCGCGCCGTGGAGCAGCTTCTTGACGTCGTAGTAGCGGTCGTTCGCGCTCGGAGCGCGCACCTTCATCCACTCGGGGCGGCGCGGGCGCTCGGCGACGGGGAGCGACGTCTCCACGCCGGCCAGTGTAGTGAGGGGCTCGGGGCCCACGCTTGGGTTCGTCGGGTGCGCTCCCTAAAATCAGGGCATCGGCGGGAACGGCGGCGGATTGGGGCGATGCGGCCGGCACCTGCCGGTGGCGCTCGCGTGCGCGCTCGTCCTCGCCGCCGGCACCGGGGAGGCCGCCGCGGGGGCGACCTGCGAGCCGCCGAAGGTGACCTCGGCGTACGCGGGCGCGGTCGCGCGCGCGACCGCCTCCGGCCGCGACCTGTGGGGCGAGCGGCTGCTGCGCGCGCCCGGCGGGCCGTCCTACGAACGCGCCGCGCAGTTCCTCGCGCCCATCCACTACGCGCTCGGGGCCAAGCGGCGGCCGCTCACCACGACCGGCGCCTACTACCTCGCGTTCACGCAGCCGCGCAACCGCTGGGGCGACTTCGGCTACGCGCTCCACGTGGCCGACGGGAGCGAGATCGTGACGCGCCGGGTGCGGGCGCAGCGGCTTGCGGTGTGGGTCGGCGGCGCGAAGCGCGAGCGCTTCGGCGGGTGCGTCGCGCGGCTCGCCCCGCCGCGGCTCGCGCAGGGGTACCTGCCGATCCTGCAGACCTCCTACAGCGACGCGAACGGCGTGCGCTATACGCAGGAGTCGTTCGCGGGCCGGCTCACCGGCGTGCGCGGCATCGTCAGCTTCGTCCGCATCGTCGCCGACGCCCGCCGCTCCGAGCGCGGCGGGATCGTCACTCTGCGCGCGACGCCGGCCGTCCCGCGTGCCGGCGACCGGCTGGCGACGGCGCAGGGAACGCGGCTGCTGGTCGAGCCCGGCACGGGCTGGCGGGCCGGGTCGTTCCGGATCGAAGTCGAGCCCGGGCAGCGCCGCGTCCTCCATGCGCTCCTCCTGCACACGCCGGCACCGGCGCGTCGCGCCGTCGCGACGCGGGGGACCTACGACGCCGCGCGCGCCGAGGTCGTGCGCTACTGGAACGGGCGGCTGCTCGAGGGCGCACGCTTCTCCGTGCCGGAGAAGCGGGTCCAGGACGCGCAGCGCGGGATCATGGTCCAGCAGCTCGCGCACGTCTGGCGCTACAGCATCGGCAACCAGTACGAGCAGCTCTCGTTCGCGGAGGCGCTCGACACGGCCGAGGTGATGGCCGCCTACGGCCATCCCGAGGTCGCGCGGGCGATCCTGCGCGCCTCGCTCGTGCGGCTTCCCTTCCGTCCGACGGCGTGGCGGGCCGCCGAGCACCTCGTCGCCGCGGCGACGTACTACCGCCTGCACGGCGACGCCGAGTTCCTGCGCGAGAACGCCGCCGAGCTCGAGCGCGCGCTCGAGGAGCTCGAGTGGCGGCAGCGCTCGGGCTACGAGGTCGGCCAGTTCATGCCGGAGCGCCTCTCCTCCGACGTCGCCACGCCGCTCGAGAGCGTCACGACGCACCTCGTCGCGTGGCAGGGGCTGCTTGCGATGACGCGCGTCTGGCGCGAGGTCGGGCAGGAGTCGCTCGCGGCGCGTGCGGAGGCCGTCGTCGCCCCGCTCGAGGCCGCGGTGCGGGCGGCGCTGCCGAAGGCGCTCGTGCGGCTCCCGGGCGGCGCCGTGTTCGTCCCGGCCGGGCTCAACGTGCCCGCGCGTCCGCACCGGCTCGTCACGGAGACGCGCGACGGCTCGTACTGGAACCTCGTCGTCCCGTACGCGTTCGCCTCGGGGTGGTTCCGCCCCGGCAGCGCCGACGCGCGGGGGATCCTCCGCTATCTCGAGAACCACGGCTCGCTCCTCCTGGGCGTCACGCGGGCGGACGCCCATGTCGCGTACGGCCCGGGTGTTCGCGGCGCCTCCGGGCTCGGCCACGTCTACGGCCTCAGCGTCTCCCGCTTCCTCTCCGACAACGATCGGCCCGAACGGATCGTGCTCGGCCTCTACGGGATGTTGGCTGCGGGGATGACGCGCGAGACGTACGTCTCCGGCGAGGCGATCACCGTCACGCCGCGTCGCGGCGCGTTCCACCGGACGATGTACCTGCCGCCGAACCAGGGCGCGAACAGCACCTTCCTCGAGACGCTGCGGCTGACGCTCGTGCACGAGCGGCGCGGCGCCCGCGGCGAGCCCGTCGCGCTCGAGCTCGCGCACGCGACGCCGCGACGCTGGCTCGCGAAGGGGAAGACGATCCGCGTCGAGCGCGCGCCCACGAGCTTCGGCCCGGTGTCGTTCACGCTCGCCCGCCGCAACGGCGAGGTGCAGGGTCTCGTCGAGCTGCCGCCGCGGGCCACGCGGGTACGCCTGCGGCTGCGGGTGCCGGAGGGCGTGCGCGTCCGCCGGGTCGTCGCGAACGGCCGCGTCCTGCGCATCGACGCGAGGGGGACCGTGGACCTCTCCGGCCGCGGGCGCCGGATCGAGCTCCGCGCGGTCGTGCGCTAGAGGCGCTCAGGCCTCCTGGAGGCGCGCGTACAGCGCCTTCAGCCGCCGCAGCACGTCGGCCTCGTCGTGGCCGAAGTCGTCGAGGTAGGCGTGTACCGCCGCGAGCAGGAGCTTGTGCTCGTCGTCGTCGAGCGCGACCACGTGCGAGGCGCCGGCCTCCGGCTCCTCGCGCAGGCGCTCGACGATGAAGGACGCGTACCAGGCCGGCCAGTCCTCGTCCGGCTCGCCGCGCTCCGCCTCGTAGGCCTGGTGGACGCTCTCGGCGACCCGCAGCAGCGTCCGCCAGGCCTACGAGGCGGAGCGCGGCGAGCCGGACGAGGACTGGCCGGCCTGGTACGCGTCCTTCATCGTCGAGCACAAGCTCCTGCTCGCGGCGGTACACGCCTACCTCGACGACTTCGGCCACGACGAGGCCGAC
>DATMJM010000289.1:0-4518 GCA_035553935.1 Solirubrobacteraceae bacterium | reverse complement strand
TCGCGTACCTGCGCGGCCGCGTCGGCGACATCGAGGCGATCGTCGTCACGCACGGCCACGAGGACCACCTCGGCTGCCTGCCGTTCCTGCTGCGCGAGCTCGGCGTCGACGACGCGCCGCCGTAGACCGGCGGCGCGTCGTCGACGCCGAGCTCGCGCAGCAGGAACGGCAGGCAGCCGAGGTGGTCCTCGTGGCCGTGCGTGACGACGATCGCCTCGATGTCGCCGACGCGGCCGCGCAGGTACGCGAAGTCCGGCAGGACGAGGTCGATGCCCATCATCTCCGCGGTCGGGAAGCGCAGGCCGACGTCGACGAGCACGATCCGGTCCTCGTACTCGACGACCGTCATGTTCTTGCCGATCTCCCCCAGCCCGCCGAGGGGCAGGACGCGCAGCTGGCCGCGGCTCAAGCCGTTGCTCCGACGAGCAGCCCGCGATCCTGCAGCATCGCGCGGATGATCGCGGTCTCCTGCTCGTCGGCTTCGACGTACGGCAGGCGCGGCCCCCCGACGGCGTGTCCGAGGAGGTTCAGGGCAGTCTTGTTGCTGACGGCGGCCGGGACGACGCTCATCGCCTCGAAGACGGGCAGCAGGCTCTCGTGGATCGCGGCGCGCTGGTCGGGCTCGTCGACCATGCGGCGCATCTCCGGGCCGACGATGTGGCTGGCCGTCAGGATGCCGCCGGGCTCCCCCATGTCGAGCACCGCTGCGAGGATCTCGTCGTTGCCCGCGTAGATGCTCAGCCCGTCGACAGGCGCGAGGTTGTCGTTGTTGGCCTGCTTGACGGCCTCGATGTGGTCGAGCTGCGCGAGCTCTGCGAGCAGGTCGTTGGGCATGTCCGAGCCCGTGCGCTGCGGGATGTTGTAGAGCACGATCTGGCGGTCGGCGGCGCGGCTGACCTCCCGGTAGTGGGCGACGATCCCGCGACGGCTGGGCCTGTTGTAGTACGGGTTGACCGACAGCAGCGCGTCCGCTCCGAGCTCGCAGGCGCGGCTGGTGAGGAAGATCGCGTGGCGCGTGTCGTTGGAGCCCACGCCGGCGACGATCGTGGTGCCGGCCGGACGCTGTGAGACCGCCAGCTCGATGACGCGCAGGTGCTCCTCGTCGTTCAGCGTCGCCGCCTCGCCGGTCGTCCCGCAGACGACGAAGCCGTCTGAGCCGTTGGCGGCCAGGTGGTGCATGAGATCGACGAACGCCTGCTCGTCGAGCGAGCCGTCCGCGCCGAACGGCGTCACGATCGCGGTGAGGATGGCTCCCAGCTCGGGCACCGCCCCAGTATCGCAGCCCTGATGGCCGACCCGGGCCTGGCCGGCCCGGCGCACGAAGCCGCCGTGCTACACGCCGACGGCGTCGTCGAGCGCCGCTAGTTCGTCGTACAGCGCGAGCAGGCGCTCGCGGCCGAAGCGCTCCTCGACCGCGCGGTGGATCTCGGCCCAGCGCACGAGCGCGCCCGCCAGCACGCGCGAGCCCTCGAGCGTCAGCGACACCATGCGCACGCGCGCGTCGTCCTCGCGCAAGTTCGTGCGCACGAGGCCGCGGTCCTCCAGCACCTTGAGGTTGCGCGTGAGCGTCGTGCGGTCCAGGGCGAGGGCGTCGGCGAGCGTCGTGACCGACAAGTCGCCGGCGGAGCCGAGGCCGACGAGGATCGGAAGCTGCGTGACCTTCACCCCGGTCGCGGCGAGTGCTGCGTCGTACAGCTGCGTCACGCCGCGGGTCGCGCGGCGCAGCTGGTTGCAGGTGCACATCGCGCGCACCTCGGAGCAGATGTCGAGCTCGTGGGCGGTGAGGTAGGCCATTGCGTGTGCCTACACGGAATTGGCAAAGCCGTCAAGCCGGCATGCGAGACTCGCGAGGATGACGGCGGACCACGCGCAGGACGCACCGGGCGACCCGGTTGCCGGCGAGCTCGTCGCCGAGATCATGAACGTCCGCTGGAGCGTTCCCGACGGGGACTTCGCCGTGCTCGACGCGGTGTCCGACGACGGCGACGCCGTCGTGCTCGTCGGGGCGCTGGGGCACATCCGCGAGGGCGAGTCGATCGCTGCCGCCGGGTCGTGGCGCAGCCACGCGCGCCATGGCTGGCAGTTCGCCGTCGAGCGCGTGCGCATCCTCGAGCCCGTCAGCGAGGGGGCGGTCAAGGCCTACCTGGAGTCCGTCAAGCACGTCGGGCCGCTGAGCGCCGCTCGTCTCGTGGACCGCTACGGCGCAGGCGAGGTGATCGCCGCGATCGACCGCGATCCCGAGCGCGCGCTCGGCGGGCTGCCGGGCCTCGGGCCGCGGCGCCTCGCGGCCGCGGTGCAGTCCTGGCGCGACCAGCGCGAACTGCGCGAGCTGCGCCTGTTCCTCGACACGCACGGCGTCGACGCGGCCGCCGCGGCTCGCATCGCGCGCCACTTCGGCGCCGGCTCGATCGTGCGGCTGCAGCGCGAGCCGTACGCGATCTGCGAGCTCGAGGGCATCGGCTTCGCGACGGCCGACGCGCTCGCGCGCGCGCTCGACACGCCGCTCGACGCGCCCGACCGGCTCGCTGCGGGCGTGATGCACGCGCTCGACCAGGCGCAGGGGGACGGACACTGCCATCTCCCGCGGCCCGAGCTCGCGCAGCGCGCGGGGCGGCTGCTGGGCGGCGGCGCCGAGATCGACGTCGACGACGCGATCGACCTGCTCACGGCTCGGACACGGATCGTGGTCGACGACGCGGGACGGGTCGCGGAGGCGCGGCTGCACGCCGTCGAGCAGCGGCTCGGCGCACACGTGCGCCGCTTGCTGGAGCGCGAGCCGGCGCTCGAGCTCGGCGAGGTGCAGCGGCCCGTCGAAGGTGCCTTCGTCCCGAGCGACGACCAGTGGCGCGGCGTCGAGCAGGCGCTCGAGCACCGCCTGTCGATCCTCACCGGCGGGCCGGGCACCGGCAAGAGCGCGACCATGCGCGCGCTCGTAGACCTGCTCAAGGCCGGCAACCGGCGCGCGCGCCTGTGCGCGCCGACCGGCAAGGCTGCGCGGCGGCTGAGCGAGCTCACGGGCGCCGACGCCACGACGATCCACCGGCTGCTCGAGTGGGCGCCCGACGAGGGCTTCACGCGCGACGCGTCGAACCCGATCGGCGGATGCGACGTGCTGATCGTCGACGAGGCATCGATGCTGTCGGTCCATCTCGCCGAGGCGTTGCTGGCGGCCGTCGGGCCCAAGACGCACGTGTTGCTGGTCGGCGACGTCGACCAGCTCGCGCCGGTCGGGCCGGGGCGGGTGCTCGAGGACCTGCTCGCCGCGGACGTGCCGGCGACGCGCCTGACGGAGGTCTTCCGCCAGGCGGCGCGCTCGCTGATCGTCCGCGCCGCGCACGCGATCAACGCCGGCGAGCTGCCCAGCGCGGCACCCGGCGAAGGCGACGTGCGCGACTTCTTCCTCATCGCGCGCGACGGGCCGCAGGCGATCTTCGACGAGGTCTGCGAGCTGGCGGCCACGCGGCTGCCGGCGCATTACGGGCTCGACCCGGCCGCCGACGTCCAGATGCTCGCGCCGATGCACAAGGGCCCGATCGGCATCGACGCGCTGAACACCGAGCTGCGCGCGCGGCTGAACCCCGACGGTGCGCCGGTTCCGGGCAGCGGCCTACGCGTCGGCGACAAGGTCATGCAGACGCGCAACTCCTACGAGCACGACCTCTTCAACGGCGAGCGCGGCGTGCTCCTGCACCACGATCCCGAGCGCGACAGGGTCATCTTCGCCGGCGAGGACGGCCGCCGCGTGTCGCTGCCGACGGACGCGCTCGACACGCTGAAGCTCG
The DNA here is from genome assembly GCA_035553935.1 of Solirubrobacteraceae bacterium. Lineage (GTDB taxonomy): Bacteria > Actinomycetota > Thermoleophilia > Solirubrobacterales > Solirubrobacteraceae > CADCVQ01. The sequence continues at coordinate 736 of DATMJM010000289.1, read as the reverse complement.
CGTACGCCGCGACCGTCCACAAGGCGCAGGGCTCGCAGGCGCGCGCGATCGTCGTCCCGATCTACCGCGGTCACCACATCATGCTCACGCGCAACCTCGTCTACACGGCGGTGACGCGTGCGCAGGAGGTGTGCGTCGTGGTCGGTGAGCCCGCCGCGCTGCAGACGGCGGTCCGGCGCGCTGACGCGCGGTTGCGGTACACGCGGCTGCGGGAGCTGGTGGTGGGCTCCGCGATGTAGTCCCGATGTCGAATCGACCCCGGCATACGGGGTCAAATCGACATCGACAGCGCGTCTCTCAGCCGCGATCCCGCCGCTCGCGCCACCGCCGTCCCGGATCGACCAGCGCGGCGTCGGTCTCCTTCAGCGCATCGGTGAACCGCTGGTCCACCCGCGGCGGCCTGAGCCGCGCGTCCTCCCACAAGGTGATGACGAGCAGCTCGCGCGAGGCGCGGTCGTGGCGGCAGACGAAGACGACGCCGCGATCGACGAGGTCGCGCACGTAGAGCGAGCCGCGCGCCGGCTTCTCCGACGCGCCGGGCGGCGGGCGATCGCTGACGCGTCCCGCCGCCCACGCCGAGCTGACGCGCCCGGCGATCTCCGGGCGCACGTCGAAGCCGCCGCGGCGCGTGCCGACGCGCTGGCGGAAGCGCTCGACGGCGTGGTCGGTGACGGCAACCGTGACGCCTGCGGCCGCGTCCTCCGTCACGCGTGGGCTCGCGGCACTGCGCTCGCGC
>DATMJM010000288.1:0-6795 GCA_035553935.1 Solirubrobacteraceae bacterium | reverse complement strand
ATCCTCAAGGCGCTCGACGACGCGCAGGGCTGAGCCGGTCGCCGCGCGGCTGAGCTACCCTGCGGGCATGGAGAACATCCTGTCGGGCGTCCAGGTCCTGCTGTCGATCGCCGTCATCTTCCTCGTGCTCATGCACTCCGGCAAGGACGCCGGCCTGTCCGGCGCCTTCGGTGTCGGCACCGGCGCGGGCCCGTTCGGCGGCGGTTCGCTCGTGGAGCGCAACCTCAACCGCTGGACCGTCGCCTTCGCGATCCTGTTCGTCCTGAACACGATCGTCCTGCTGAGGCTCTAGAGCCCCGCGGCGCGGGTCATGGCCGCGTACGTCACGGCGGCGGCGTCGCGCGCGGCGGCGACGTCGTCGGCGACGGTGCCGCCGGACTCGGCGCCCGCGCGCAGGCGCTCGGAGGCGCGGGCGAGCGCCATCGCCCCGAGCGCGAGCGCGCCGCCCGCGGTGCGATGCGCGATCTCGCCGACCCGCGCGCGGTCGCCGCGCGCCAGCGCGTCGGCGATCGCGTCGAGCGCTATGGCCGTGTCCGTGCGCCACTCCTCGATCATGTCGCGCAGCTCTCCGCGGCCGAACAGCCCGGCGAAGTCGTCGAACATCGCGCGGTCGAGCACGTCCGCCTCGTCGTTGCGCATCGCCGGATGATCCCCGGCCGCGCCGGTTAGCACGCCGCCCCGTACAGGGCGCGCAGCTCGTCGCGGTCGGGGCGGGGCGGGATGGCGTCGAGCTCGGCACGGTCCGCGGCGGCATCCACGCAGCGTTCGAGCACCGCGTCGTCGACGCCGAGCGCGCGCAGGCTGACGGCCCCGGCGGCGCGCGCGAGGAAGGTCGCCAGCGGGATCAGCGCGCCCGCGCCGTCCGCGCCACGCTGCTCGAGCGCGCCGAGCGTGTGCGGCAGCATCGCAGCGTTGGCCTGCGCGTGTGCGACGCCGCCGAAGCGCGCCAGCGTCTGGGACAGGACGTGGTGCAGCCCGTATCCCGCGCTGTCGATCGTGTAGCCCGACAGCAGCGCCGCGAGCGCCAGCGTGTCGCGATCCGGCTCGTCGGGCCGGGCGCGATAGGCCTCGCCGATCAGCCGCGCCGCCTCGCGGCCGGCGAGCGCGGGAACCGGGCTCGCGCGCACGGTCGCCGGTCCCTCGGCGGCGTGCGCAAGCGCGTTGGCGGCGCTTGCGGCCAGGTCCGCAGGCGGCTGCGATGCGCTGAGCGCGGGATCGTTGACGACGATCATCGGGCGCACCCCGGGCAGCGACGCGTCCGCGCCCTGCGCGCGGCGGTGCACGGCGGTCATCTCCGCGGCGCTGAGCGTCGTCGGCACTGCCGCCACGCGCGGGCGCCGTCCGGGCGCACGCGCCGCCGCGAGCGCCTTCGCGGTATCGATGACGCGCCCGCCGCCGAGCGCGACGATCCGGCTGCCGGGACCGACGAATCCGACGAGCGCGGAGGCGAGCTCGTCGACGCGGCCGGGCGCGATCTCGTGGACGGCGCCCGCCTGTTCGCCCAGCGCCGGCGCCATCGCCAGCGCGCGCGGCGTCGTCAGCAGCGTGTAGCCGTCACCGAGCGCCGGCAGCGTCGCCTCGAGCGCGCCGCGCCCGAAGTGGATCGTCCGCTCGCCGTCCTTCCAGGTGAAGCTCTGTGTTGAGATGCGCGTATCTCATCACGCCCGCGCGCGGCTACTCGCCCTGGCCGCTCCGCATCTCGGGCGCCGGCACGGTCTCGCCGCGTGCGACCGCCGCGACGGCCTCGCAGATCGTGCCGCGGCCGGCGTCCTTGGCGAGGTACGCGCCCGCGCCTTCGGCGACGGCGCGCGTGACCACGGCGCCGTCGTGCGACGCAGGCAGCATGACGACCCGCGTCGGCAGTCCCTCGCGGCCGATCGCCTGCAGCACGTCGTTGCCGAGCAGCCCCTTCGAGGTACGCCGGATGATCTCCTCCGACGAGAACCGACACTCGTGGCGGCCGCCCACGTGCGCCGACGCCCCGCGCTGCGCTCGTCAGGTGCCGCCGGCCGCGAGCACGTCGCAGATCTCGCCCCGCGGTGTCGTCTTGTCGAGCTGGTGGTCGACCCCGCAGGCCCGCGCGCGCTGCGCGACGTCCTCCGTGAGGAAGGCGCTGACGAGCACGACGCGCGGCATCCGCGGCGGCGGATCGGCGTGCACCCGGCAGCACACCTCGACGCCGTCGAGCGCGGGCATCTGCAGGTCCAGCAGCGCGACGTCCGGCTGCAGCTCGCGGATCGCGGCGAGCGCGGCCGCGCCGTCGGCCACCTCGGCGACGAGCGACAGGCGCGCATCGGCTTCGATCGCGCGCCGCATGCCGCGGCGATAGACGTCGCTGTCGTCGGCCAGCACGACAGTGATCGTGCCGGTGCGCTGCCGCCCCGCCTTCTCGATCAGCTCGCCGCGCGGGCCGCTCATCGCGCCAGTATGCGCGTCGCGGCCGGGGCGCGCCAGCGCCCGGCGCGCGTCCGGCGGGAGAGGTTCGGACGGACCATCGGCAGACAAACGTGCGGTGAGGCCCGAAACGTCCGCGCCGCTCGGCGAGATCGGGAGCATCCTCCGTTGCGCCAGCTGCTCGAGCGCGGAGATGAGGCTCCGGCCATTGATTGGCTGACACGCAACAGCCGGGAACTGACGGCGGCCGAGGCGTTCGCCTGGCTGCGGATCGGCGGCGCCGTCGTCGTCGCTGCGCGTCGAGGTCGACCGCGTCGCCCGGCGGGCGCGGCTCGACGTCGACCTGCACGTCGACGCCGAGGCGGTCGGCCCGCCGTCGCCGACGACGGCGTCGGCATGCAGCCCGATGAGCGCACGGCGCAGGCGCTCGCGGAGGGGCACGTCGGGCTCGTGTCCACGCACCACCGGGTCGCCGCGGCCGGCGGCAGGATGGAGCTGCGCTCCGACCGCGGCGAGGGCACGACGGCGGTGGTCGCCGTGCCCGTGAACACGATCCACCGCGGCGTCGCGCCCGACGCCGGGCACTGCCCGGTCGGCGTCGAGGCGGTGCGCGCGACCGGCCTGCTCGAGACCGAGCCCGACGAAGCCTTCGGTCGCGTCGCCCGGCTCGCCGCGCGGCTGCTCGAGGCGCCGATCGCCACGATCGGGCTGCTCGATGCCGAGCGTGTGTTCCTGCTTGCGCAGGTCGGGGTCCCGGAGCCGTTCGCGACGCGCCGCGAGTGGCCGCTGACACACTCGCCGTGCCGTTTCGCAGTCGCCGGCGGAGGCCCGCTCGTCGTGGAGGACGCGCACGCCGACCCGCTGGTGCGCGAGCCGGCCGCCGCGCTGGGCATGGTCGCCTACGCCGGCATCCCGCTGACGACGGCGGCCAGAGTCGCCGTCGGAACCCTCTGCGTCGCCGACCGCCGCGCGCGCGACTGGAGCGTCGCGGACCTCGAGGTGCTGCACGAGCCTGCGCAGTTAGCGATGCGCGAGATCGCGCGGGCCGAGCGCGAAGCGCACGGCGGCCGCGCCGGCGACGAGCTCGACGCCGAGCGGCGGTTCATCAGCGTCTTGCTGGAGAACCTCGACGTAGGCGTCATCGCCTGCGACGAGCTCGGCGAGCTGCGGATCGTCAACGCGGCGGCGCGCGCTGCGCGGCGAGACCGTCGCAGACGAGGAGTACCTCGCGGCGGACGCCGAAGGCCAGCAGCGCGCGCTGATCCTCGCCGGCCGCCCGATCGACGCGGTCGACGGCACCGGCGGCGCGATCATGACGATCGGCGACGTGACCGAGCAGCGCCTGGCGCAGCGCGCTTCGCGCGAGGCGCAGGAGCGCTTCCGCGTCGCGTTCGAGCATGCGCCCGTCGGGATCGCGCTCGCGGCGCTCGACGGGCGGTTGGAGTCGGTCAACCTCGCGCTCGCGCAGCTTTTGCGGGATGCGCGCCGAGGTCCTGCGGCGCGCGACGCTCGACTCACTCCTGCATCCGGAGGACGTCGGGCCCGCGGCCGCCGGCATCGGGAGCTCGCGCAGGACCCGGCCCGCGTCTACGTCGCAGAGAAGCGGATCCTGCATGCCGACGGCCGCGAGATCTGGGTCTCGCTGCAGGTCGCGGTCATCCGGGACGGCGCCGGACGGCCGTAGCATCCGCTCGTCCAGCTGCAGGACGCGAGCGAGCCGCCGTGAGGAGGAGCGCCTGCGCACGCTCGTCGACCGCGACGAGCTCACGCTGCTGCTCAACCGCAGCGGCTTCGTGCGCGAGTTGCGCCGCCACGCCGCCCGAGTCGAACGCCGGCTCGAGCGCGCCCAGTCCGAGTTCGTTGCGCGGCTCGGCGCACCCGTCACGGTCAGCATCGGCGCGGCCGTGTTCGGCGCGGGCGCGACCGAGGCCGACACCGTGCTGCGGCGGGCGACGGCGGCGAAGCGCGCGGGGGGCGGGCGGCCGCCGCGCGGTGCTCTTCGGGCCGGCGGTGCTGTCGGGTCCGGCCGCGGACTGAGCCGGTTGCGGGCGCGCGTGACAGGGAGGTGCGCGCAGGGCGGCCGCGGGCGGTCGACCTCGGCTCGCGATGACCACGCCGTCATGCACGGACGGACACCGGCCGCAGCAGCGAGGTGACGCGGTCGCGCAGGGAGGCGCGGCGGGGGCGCGTGAGGCCGGCGTGCAGCCTGAGCAGCTCCACGATCTGCGCCGTGCGGGCGAACGGGTCGGCGGCGACGCTGCCGTCGTGCAGGTCGAGCGCCGCGCGTGCGACGCCGTCGACCTCGGCGATGAGCGCGGGGCCGGTCAGGGGCGCGCGGTCGTCCAGCGTCGCGAGGTCGGCGAGCACGCGGTCGTCGGCCGCGCTGGCGTGGCGTATCACGATCGCTTCGGGGTGGGTGGATCTGTCGATCGGGCGGGCGGGCATCGGTGTCTCCTCGTGGTCTCGTCGTTCGACGAGGACAACGATGCCAGCGTCATGCCATCAGCACAAATGACATTTGTGCGGGTTCGCGATAAGATGAGCTAATGCTCGACGTGAAGCGGCTCCGGGTTCTTCGCGAGGTCTCGGCGCGCGGCTCGTTCTCCGCCGCGGCCGAGGCGCTCGCCTACACGCAGTCGGCGGTCTCCCAGCAGATCGCCGCACTCGAGCGCGAGGCGGGCACGGTGCTCGTCGAGCGCAACGCGCGCGGCGTGCGCCTCACGGATGCCGGACGCGCGCTCGTCGCGCACGCCGACGTGATCCTGGCGCGGCTCGCCGACGCCGAGGCCGAACTCGAGGCGATTGCGGGGATGCGCGGCGGTCGCCTGCGCATGGTGTCCTTCCCGACGGCCGGCGCGACGATCGCGCCCCGTGCGATCGCACGCTTCCGCGAGCGTCATCCGGGAGTCGAGATCACGCTCGAGCCGCGCGAGCCCGACGAGGGGCTGGAGTGCGTCAAGGCGGGGGAGTGCGACATCGCGCTCACGGTCGAGGCCGGGTTCGAGCCGATCGTCGACAAGGCGATCGAGCGCCGCCACCTGCTCGACGACCCGTTCTACCTGTGCGTGCCGGCCGGCCACCGCGTCGCCTCGAAGGCGTGCGTACGGCTGGCGGACCTCGCCGACGAATCGTGGATCCTCGGGACGGCCGGGCGCTGTCCGGACGGGATGATCCTCGAGCGCGCCGCGCAGGCGGCGGGCTTCGAGGCGCGCGTCGCGTTCCAGTCCGACGACTACAACGCGATCCAGGGCTTCGTCGCGGCGGGCGTGGGCGTGTGCCTGATTCCCGACCTCGCGCTGGTCGCCGCCCGCGACGACGTCGTCATCCGCTGCCTCCACGGGCGCCCGCTCGTGCGCCGCGTGCTGGCCGCGACGTTGAGGGGCGGCTACGTCTCGCCGGCGGCGGAGGCCATGCTCGAGATCCTCGAGGACGTCGGCGCGGAATGGGCCGCGCAGCAGGGCTCGCTGGCGCTCGCCGGGTAGCGCCGGCCCGAATGCGGCGGCCGCCGGGGGCTGCCCGCGTTGCAGCCGGGTGCATGCTGCGCCGCAGTGATCCGATCGCGCGCCGGGCGCGAACTGGTGGGGGGAGCGCCATCCCCCTCCTGGGCGCTCCGGTACGCGGAGGCAGCGCGGCCGCCCCTTCTCTCCTCGGGGCGGTCGCGCATCCCGCGCGAGGCCGGACGTGGCTCCACACGCGGCCGGTCCGGAGCCTCGTCTCGCCTGAGCGAGACGGAGACTCCGAGACGGACCTGCGTCATGCGCCGAAGAGGACTCGAACCTCCACGGGGGAATCCCCCCACAAGGCCCTCAACCTTGCGCGTCTACCAATTCCGCCACCGGCGCAGGCGCTGCCCAGTATAGGCCCGGGCTTGACTTCCGTCCGCCATGCCCTCTAGCTTGTGCGAACAGATGTTCGCCTCCGTCGACAGCCGCCATACCTCACGCCTCAAGGAGCCCGCGCCATGGATCTCGACCTGACGAAGCGCCAGCAGGAGATCTTCGACTTCATCAAGCGCCACTCGGCCAAGCACGGCTACCCGCCGACCGTGCGCGACATCGGCAAGGCCGTCGGCCTCGCGTCCTCCTCGACGGTGCACGCGCACCTCGCCAACCTCGAGAAGCTCGGCCTGCTGCGGCGCGACCCCTCCAAGCCGCGTGCGATCGAGCTGCTCGACAAGGCCGTCGAGCAGGTCAAGTCGATCGTGCGGCCGGACGGGCTGCCGCTCGTGGGGCAGGTCGCCGCGGGGTCGCCGGTGCTCGCGGAGGAGAACATCGAGGAGTACGTCGACGTCCCGTCGCTCGCCGGCGGCGAGGAGGGCGAATACGTCCTGCGCGTGCGCGGCGAGTCGATGATCGACGCCGGCATCCTGCCCGATGACTACGTCGTCGTCCGGCCGCAGGA
>DATMJM010000287.1:0-5824 GCA_035553935.1 Solirubrobacteraceae bacterium | reverse complement strand
TGCGGCGGCGTACGGGCCGTTCGTCGACATGACGCCCGACGACTACCAACGCACGATCGGCGTAACCCTGCTCGGGATCGTCAACACCACCCACGCCGCGCTGCCGCACCTGCAGCGCAGCGCCGGCTCGCTGATCGTCGTCGGGTCGATCTCCGGGCGGCTGCCGACGCCCTGGCTTGCCGCCTACACCGCCGCCAAGTACGGAGTGCGCGGCTTCGCGCGAACCCTGCAGATCGAGCTGCGCTCGCTCGGCATCCCGGTCAACGTCGCGCTCATCGCGCCGGGTCCCGTGGACACGCCGTTCTGGCGGCGGGCGCGCACGACCGATTCCCGCGTCATGCCGCGGGTGCTCGGCGCCTACCGGCCGGAAGATGTCGCTGACGAGGTGATGCGGGCGATCGGCAGCGCGCGAACCGAGCGCACTGTGGGCGGTGTCCTGGCGATCGGCGCGCTGCTGGACGCGCTCGCACCCAACATCGCGCTGCGCACGATTGGCAGCGTCGCGAAGCTCGGGTGGCTTCGCCGCGACGACCGGCCGCCACAACCGGCCGACAACCTGGCCGCGCCGAGCGCCGACGCCCAGCTGCGCATCGGCTTTCGAAGCAGGCCGAGTGCCCTCGGCAAGCTGCGCGAGCTGCATCACGGGGTCGGCGCCGTGCTGCGCGCGACGGCGTCGCGTGGGTGGGCCGATCCGCCTGCTGCCGATCGGCGGCACGCGCGATCCAGCGCAGACGCCGCCCGTCGGTCTGACGAGGTGCTGGGGGATCGTGCTCGGTGAGCTCAGCGCGTTCGACCGCGTCCTCGTAGCGGTCGGTCATTGCGCCTGGTCGCTGGTGGCCGCGAGCAACAGCACGATCCCGCTGCCGAGATGACGTCTAGATGGCGGCCTGCTGGAGGTAGCCGGCGACGATCGCCTCGACCTCGGCCATGGCGATGAGCTCGCGCTCGATCAGATAGCGGCGGCCGTGGTCGTCGGCGGCGACGTCGACGAGCCGAACGTCGCCGAGCACGCGCTGCCCCTATACGACGCGCTCGCCGCCGGCGCTCTACTGCGCGCGGTACTCCCGCACGACTTCGCCGGTTCGCTCAAGCCACCAGCGCGCGCGAAGCTGCTGCGGTGGCACTGAGCTGGGTCGCGCTCGAAGCAACAGAGCACGAGCGGCGACCCCCGGTGCTCGGACATGATCGCCTGCAACCGCTGCTGAATACGGTCGACACCCTCGCGCTCGAGTCGCTAGCGATACACGCGCTCGAACTCGGCGTCGTCCTCGATCTGGAAGGCGCCGAAGGGCGCCAGCTCGTTGACGAAGGGGATCGCCGCAGCGTCCGCCGGCGGGAGCCACTTCGGCTTGCCGATCGAGATCCGCACCACGACAATCTCGTCGCTGCAGGCGAGCGCCTCGCGAAACGACCATGTGAACACGGCAGCCCGCTTACTCCCCGCTATTCGTTCAATTCCGGCGGGCGTTCCGGACGGCGGCGGGGCGATACCCGTTGCCGTACCAGGCAGCGGCGCGAGCACGTTCAAGAGGGCCATGAGTTCCTGCGGAACAATGGGCGGCGGCATGAGCGGATAACGCAGGGCCCGAGCCGGGAGCGTCTGGCGGGCACGCTTCGCAACCTCATCCGTCAGGTACCTCTTCTTTGGCGCGGTGAGGCGGCGCGAGTGCCGCGTCGGGGGTTCCGGCAAGCCGTTGGTTAGCTTCACCCCGAACACAAGATGAGCCTCCCTGCGCAGTAGGACAGGCGACACGATCTGGTCGGTTTCGCGGCCACTCGCCTCGCTCAGAACGCTCGCCGCTTCGGCGACCCGGACGATCAATCGAGCTCCTGACCTGGGGTTGAAAACCTTGAACCGTCCATCCATGAACGTGCCATCAACCACCTTGACCGGCTTCATCTTGGGATGCACCAGCTCGTGCCGCAACCGCTCAGGGCCGCGATCGACTGCACCGGCTCATTGCCGCGGTCGAGAAGCGGCGTCTCGATACGAGCCTCGGTCCGACGACGAACTTGTCGGCCGTAGAGAGCCGCTCCAACGCGGCGAAGTCAGCCGCTTTGAAGCGCTCAACCAAGTAGCAATTGATGTAGGCCTCGGCCGACAGCGCGGCGAACAAGATCGCCGCTCGCGAATCCGAGGTGCGTGTCTTGAGCGGCGAGATGCCGCCTCATCCGTTCGGCGGAGTCGACCGGCTCGTCAAGCACCCAGCCGCCGTACAGCTTGCTCGCGCGTCCGCAGTCGAGAAGCGCTTCCCGCGCTTGCGTCAGGTAGGCCCCAGCAGTGTTGTCCTCGCGGTATCTCTCCTCGCTCATAGCGATGCGCAATCAGGTGTGGTGTTCGCAGTTCCGTTCACGAGCCCCCCTTCATGAGCGCTACGTCGACATGCGTCACGCCGGAAATCCCCTGTGGCGTGGGCGATTTCCTGAGCACCCCGGGCAGGACTCGAACCTGCGACCTGCGGTTTAGAAGATGGGCGCCCGAGCTCCCGTTCGATCGATTTGCAGGGCTTTCGTGGAGGTCAGTGCGGCTGAGATCGGGTCATATCTGTTGAGTTCGGGACACGGTTCGGGACACGCTCAGGTCGTCGGCTCGGGTCGTGCCTCGCAGACCGCCCGCCTCGCTACGGGGGATCGCCCGGTGCTTCGACGGCGAGGCCGTGGTGCGCGCAACCGACTTGGAGCGCGTCGGGCTCGCCGAGAAGCACGCGACCGAGCGCGGACGCGTCGAGATAGAGCCCGGCCATCAGTACGGGCGCTCACGATCGGCCTGTAGCAGCCGATCGGTGGCGCCCGCAGGGTGGCGCGTCGCGGTGGCGAGCTGCTCGTCGATGACCGCGACCAGATCGCCGGCTGTCCGCGCGCCGTCGTCGGGCGCGCGGCGGACGACGATCTCGTCATGATCGAGATCCTCGCGGTCGACCTCGACGCGCAGCTCCTCGCCAGCGTCGAGCTTGGGTGTCGCCTTCTCGCGCATGCCCGCGAAGTGTCGCACGCCTGAAGCCCGCTCTTACACCGCTACGACTCCCTTGCCCGCTGCCGCGCGTCTGCTCTTGGCCTGGCCGCCTCGCTCGTGGACCTCCCACTCGGCGTCCTGCAGTCCCCGGCCCTTCCGTGTTGCCGCCGCCAATCTGCCGGTCTGTCCCTCGCTCGCTGACCACCCGAACTCACCGCAGGTGAGGGTGGGTGGTCAGCGACAACGAGAGAAGCGAGGCGAGAGGGGCGGACCCGGCTGAGATCCAGGTACGGCAGGGGTAGCCAACCTCAGGCGGCTCGACGTGCGGCGGTAACCCGGTTCTCCCGGCGTGGTGGCCAGACGATAGGCCGCTTGTCGCTGATGCCGCTCCCGCGGACGGGCCGATGAGTCGCGTGTGCCAGTGCTGTCCGCACCAACGCCCAACGAGCGCGGCGGTCAGGCTGCCCTAGCGCGATCCCTTCGCGCCCGCTCCAGAAGCAGACGAGCGCCCCTTTTGCCTCAAGCAGCAGTTGGTTAAGGCCCGGCTGCACGCGCCCGCCGTGGCGGCGCGAAGCGACCGACATCGATCCGGGCAAGCTGTCATTGATCCCGGTGATGCAGGACGCGCTGTTCTTCTCCGGGTCTGACGAGTTCGAGGCGTGGCTCGAGCAGCACCACGCGACCTCCGACGGGGTCTGGATCCGGATGGCGAAGAAGCACACGGGCGTCGCGTCGCTCAGCTGGGCGAGCGCGGTCGAGGTGGTGCTCTGCTTCGGCTGGATCGACGGGCAGAGCCGGCGCGTCGACGAGGACTGGTTCGTGCAGCGCTTCACGCCGCGGCGGCCGCGCAGCACCTGGTCGAAGGTCAACCGGCGGAAGGTCGAGAAGCTGATCTCCGCGGGCCGGATGCGCCCCGCGGGCCTCGCCGAGGTCGAGCGGGCGAAGGCCGATGGCCGCTGGGACGCGGCGTATGACGGCCCGAGGACGGCCACCGTGCCCGAAGACCTCGCCGAGGCGCTCGACGCCGCCGGGCTGACGGACGTGTTCGCCGGGCTGAGCGGGCAGAATCGGTACTCGATCCTCCATCGCGTGCAGACGGCGAAGAAGCCGGAGACGCGGGCCCGCAGGATCGAGAAGTTCGTCGCCATGCTCGCAGCGGGCGAGAAGCCCTACCCGTGATCCGTCTACGCCGCGTGATGCCTCCGCCGTCCCGCCGTAGCGCAGCGCGCGGCCTCCGCGCTGGCGGCGGCCGTGGCAATCGTGCTGCTTGCGGGCGCGCTGGCGCATGCGCGGATGCTGCTCGGGACGGACACCGCCAGGCCGGGGCAGATCGCCGTCCTCGTGTCGGGCTCGGGAACGTTCAGCGCCGTCGAAATCAGCGAGCGCCTCGAGGGGGCCGACGTGCCGGTGCGCTCGGTCGCTCCGCCCGCCACCACCGACCCTGACGGGCAAGTCTAAACGCGGCGCGGCGTCCCCGCCCGCCCTGCGGAGGCGTCACGACAAGCGGAGGTACCGTCCAGATTGCCTTGATCGAAACGGGCGGGTGTTCTTGAGCTGTGTTGTCGTTGTCGCGCCGAACGCGGCGACGCTGCTCCTGTCTCGAAGGAGCAGCGCCGGCGATCGCTGGGCCACCCGCTCGCCGCTGCTGCCCTCAAGGAGCAGCCGTCTCCATGTGCCCTCCCGCTGCTCGTCCCAAGTAGGCACCTCGGCTCCTCCGCGACAGGCTCGCGATCACGCGGGGCAGGTGCGATCGCAGTTCAGCGCGGACGCTTGGCGTTGAGAGGGCTGGCCTAGCGCCTGCGCCGGCAGGGGCCATGACAATTGGATGCGCCTTCAGCCGCGTTTGCGAGCCAGCACCAGCAAGTACTCGAAGCGGAGCTCCGTGGGGCCCTCGGGCGGGCCGGTGTTCGCGTTCATCGCGAACTCGAGGAACTCGCGGTCGAGCGCGGCGCTGCGCTCGGGGTCGTCCTCAACACTCTCGAACGCCGCGACCACCGGGCCGAAGGTCCGCCTATAGAGGTCGCAGTACTCGGCAGGCGGCCCAGACACCCTTTCGACGAGCTCACGCTCGCGCGCCTCGAGCGAGGACACCCCGTCTCCGAACAGCTCCCGTACGTGCGCCTCGTCCCCCCACATGAGCGGCGATGGGGCATCGGGTGGCGGCGGCGGCAGGTAGGGCCCGAGCACGCCGAAGAACTCGGCCGCGAGGCCGTCCGGGGTGAAGTTGGCCATCCCGATGGTCCCCCCGGGGCGGCAGACGCGGAGCAACTCGTCGGCGACCGCCTGGTGATCGGGTGCGAACATCGCGCCGGCGGACGAGGTGACGACGTCGAACTCGCCGTCGCCGAACGGCAGCGCCTGGGCGTCCCCCTCGATCCACTCGAGCTCGACTCCCCGTTCGCGTGCCTCGCGCTCACCGGCCTGCATGTTCTCGATCGTGATGTCCGACGCGATGACGTCGGCACCGGTCTCGGCGGCGCGAATCGCGACGTTACCGGTCCCCGCCCCGACGTCGAGCACGCGCTGGCCCGCGCCGATGTCACAGGCATCGACGAGCTCGCGGCCGATCTGCTGAATATCGAGCTCGCTGGCATAACGTCGGTAGTCGCCACGCGCCCACATCCCGCGCACCGCTGCCCTCACGTCGTCGGGCAAACCCTTCGTCCCGCCCCTCTCACCGCCAGTCATCGCAACCTCCTCGATCGTGGTCGGGCGCTGCGACCTCCGCCGGCTGGTAGGCGATCTGGGGGCCTCCCAGAGGCTGCGGGCGGAACCGCGCGCCCGCCTTGAGAGACAAGCAGCATTGGTGCACGTCTGCGCCGTTAGTGGACTTCACCCGACCCTCGCACCGCCGTGGGACACGGTTTCATC
>DATMJM010000286.1:0-5782 GCA_035553935.1 Solirubrobacteraceae bacterium | reverse complement strand
TTCGTGAAGTACTCGTTCCAGCACACGTACGACGCGATCCTCGCGGCCCCGGTCGACACGGAGGAGATCGTAACCGCCGAGGCGCTGTGGATCTCGATGCGCGCCGGCACGTACGGCTGCGTGCCGCTGCTCGTCGCGATGGCCTTCGGGCTGCAGCCCCGCATGGGCATGCTCGCCGTGCCGATCATCGCGTTCGTCGCCGGCTTCGGCTGGGCCGCCTTCGGGATCATGATCGCCGGCCTGCTGAAGTCGATCGACAACTTCAACTATGTCACGAGCACCGTCATCACGCCGACGTTCCTCACGGCGGGCACGTTCTTCCCGCTCAGCGGCCTGCCCGAGTGGGCGCAGGTGCTCGGCAACTTCAACCCGCTGCACCACACCGTCGAGCTGGTCCGCCACGCGTCGTTCGGGTGGGAGCCGGGAGCCGATCTGCTGCACCTCGGCGCGCTCGTGCTGTTCGCGCTCGTGCTGTGGCGGCTGGCGATCCGCGCGCTCCAGCGCAAGCTCATCACGTAGTGGCGGGTCCCGCGCGGGCGTCCGCGAACGACCCTGCGGCGCTACTCTCGTGGGTTCATGGCAGGCGTCCTCGACATCGAGCAATCGCTCCTTCTCCTGGAGCTCCAGCCGCCGTTCGACAAGCGCGACGTGCAGCTCGCGCGGCGCCGGCAGGCGAAGGTCTGGCATCCCGACATCGCGCCTCCGGGCAAGCAGTTCGAGCACGAGCGCCACCTCAAGGCGATCAACGAGGCGGCCGACCAGCTCGAGCGCCTCGCCGAGGGCTCGCGCGGCGGGAAGGTCTCGCGCAACGCGGTGAAGGTCAGCGCCGCGGCGGCGCGCGCGGCGCGCGCCGAGGAGGGCCGGCGCAACTACGAGGCCCAGCAGCGCGAGCGTGCGGCGGCCGCGGACCGGGCCGCGAACGACCCGTTCGGATCGCAGATGCCCGACCACTCGGTCGTGCACCGTTACGCGCGCTGCGTCGCCTATCCCGAATGGGGCGTCGGCAGCGTGAGCGGCATCTACTTCACCGGCGGCGGCGACGACATCCAGCAGTGGGCGCGCGTGCGCTTCAACGTCGGCGTGCGGACGGTGCCCGCCGGAACGTTGCAGTTCGTCGACTTCTCCAAGCCGGATGCGGGAGCCGACCGCGTCGCCCGCTTCCTGACGGCCGCGCAGCACGCGACGCTCGAGGGCGACCACGCGCTCGCCGCGCAGCGGCTGATCTATGCGCGCGACGCCGAGCCGGGCAACGTCACCGTGCTGCGGCTGCTGACGCTCGCGTTCTGGCAGGCGGGCGAGCTCAACGCCGCCGGCCGCGCCGTGCGCGACTGGGCGCGGGCCGAGGGCGACCGGCCCGCGCCACACCGCTTCGCGGCGCGCATCTACGAGGACATGGGCGCGATCGACCTGGCGGCGGAGGCCGCGCAGCGCGCCGTCGAGCGCGGCACCGAGGACGCCGACGCCTGGGAGCGCCTCGGGCGCCTGCGCCTGCGCCTCATGGACCGCGAGGCGGCGATCTTCGCGCTGGAGCGGGCGCGCTCGCTCGTGCCGTCGGTCGACGGGCTGCTCGACCTCGCGCTCGCCTACCACCTCGCGGGCGACGTGGGCGCTGAGGTCACGGCCTCCGAGCAGGCGACGCTGCTCGACTGCGAGAGCGCCGCGGCGTGGGCGCGCCTCGCCCACGCGCTCGCGCGGACCGATCGCGTCAGCGACGCGATCGAGGCGTGTGACACCGCGCTGCGCCTGGCGCGCAGCGACGAGGTCGCCGAGCTGCTGGCTCGGCTGCGCGACGAGCTGCCGCGCGTCCTGCCCGCGGCGTAGACGCATCCGGCGCGGCCGGTACGGTGCCGAACGATGCGTCTGATCGTCGCGCGCTGCGAGGTCCGCTACAGCGGCCGGCTGACCGCCGTCCTGCCGCAGGCGCTGCGGCTGCTCATGATCAAGGCCGATGGCTCGTTCATGGTCCACGCCGACAGCGGCGGCTACAAGCCGAGCAACTGGATGACGGCGCCGACGGCGATCGAGGAGCAACCCGGCCGGATCGTCGTGCGCAAGCGCGCCGGCGCGAGCGAGGACCGGCTGGAGATCGACATCGCCGAGGTCGTCTCCGACGTCGAGTACGACATGGGCGAGGCCGCTGCGCTGGAGAAGGACGGCGTCGAGCGCGACCTGCAGGAGGCGCTCGCGGCGGCGCCGCGCTTCTGCGGCGAGGGCTTTCGCCTCGTGCGCCGCGAGTGGCCGACGGACATCGGGCCGGTCGACCTCATGTGCCGCGACGGCGAGGACGCGTGGATCGCGGTCGAGATCAAGCGCGTGGGCACGATCGACGCCGTCGAGCAGCTCACGCGCTACCTCGAGCGCATCCGGTGCGACCCGGCGCTGGCGGCGTGCCGCGGCGTGCTCGCGGCGCAGTCGATCAAGCCGCAGGCGCGGGTGCTCGCGCAGGCGCGCGGCCTGGCCTGCGTGGAGATCGACCTTGCCGTCCTGCGCGGCGAGCGCGAGCCGGATCTCACGCTGTTCGCGGCGTAGCGCGCGCTCGTGCCCCGCTCGCCGCGGCCGCCGTGCGCCTTGAGCACGACGTGCGTGACGGCGCCAGGTGAGTGGCCCGCATCGCCTGCGATCGCGCGTGCGTGGCACGCGGTCGTCAGGCCTCACTGGCCGAACATCGTCACCAGCAGCGACCGCGAACCGCCGCGGTCGCGGTGCTCGCAGAGGTAGATGCCCTGCCACGTGCCGAGCGCGAAGCGGCCGTTGCTGATCGGCAGGCTCAGCGAGGACCCCATGAGCGCCGCCTTGACGTGGGCCGGCATGTCGTCGGAGCCCTCGAGCGTGTGGGTCCACGCGAAGTCCTCGGGGACGTAGGCGTTCAGCCACGTCTCGAAGTCGCGCCGCACGTCGGGCGAGGCGTTCTCGTTGAGCGTCAGCGACGCCGACGTGTGGCGGATGAACAGGTGCGCGAGGCCGATCTCGATCTCCCGCAGCTCGGGCAGCGCGTCGGCGACCTCGGTCGTGACGAGGTGCACGCCGCGGGGGCGGGCTTGCAGCGTGATCTCGCGTTGAAACCAGGACATCGCGGCCACCACAGGCTAGGCCACGGCATAGCCTTGGGGCATGGTTCGCCGCGAGCCGAAGCTGCTGTGGGAGCCTGACGAGGCGTTCGCGCAGCGCAGCCGCCTGCACGCGTACGCCGGCTGGCTGGCTGCGTACCACGGGATCGAGGTCGATGGCTACCACGAGCTCTGGGAGTGGTCGATCGGCGACGTCGCGGGCTTCTGGTCGTCGATCGCCGAGTACTTCGACGTCATCTTCCACGACGCGCCGCGCGCCGTGCTCGAGCGCGCCGAGATGCCGGGCGCGCGGTGGTTTCCGTGCGCCACGCTCTCCTATCCCGAGCACATCTTCCGCGACCGCGACCCGGCGGCCGTCGCGATCCGCCACGCGTCCGAGCTGCGCCCGCTCGCCGAGACGACGTGGGGCGCGCTGCGCGCGCGGACCGCGCAGATCCAGGCGGGGCTGCGCGCGCTCGGCGTCGGCCGCGGCGACCGCGTCGTCGCCTACATGCCGAACATCCCGGAGACCGTGGCGGCATTGCTCGCGACCGCCGGCCTCGGAGCGGTGTGGTCGAGCTGCTCGCCGGACTTCGGCGCGCGCTCGGTGATCGACCGCTTCGCGCAGGTCGAGCCGAAGGTCCTGCTGGCGGTCGACGGCTACCGCTACGGCGGGCGCGACTTCGACCGCGCGCAGGTCGTCGACGAGATCCACGCCGCGGTCGGCGGCACGCTCGTGCGGCTCGGCTACCTCGAAGGCGGCGGCTGGCAGGAGGGCTTCCTCGGCGCCTTCGACGACGAGCTCACCTTCGAGCCCGTGCCGTTCGACCACCCGCTGTGGGTCCTGTACTCCAGCGGCACGACGGGGCTGCCGAAGGCGATCGTCCACGGCCACGGGGGGATCCTGCTCGAGCAGCTCAAGCACGCCAGCCTGCACCTCGACATGCACGCAGCCGATCGCGCGTTCTGGTTCACCACGACCGGTTGGATGATGTGGAACTTCCTGGTCGGGGTGCTGCTGACGCCGGCGTCGATCGTGCTCTACGACGGCAGCCCGGCCGTACCGTCGCTCGATCGCCTGTGGGACCTCGCCGCCGAGGCCGGCATCACGTGCTTCGGCACGAGCGCCGCGTACATCGCGGGCTGCATGAAGGGCGGGGTCAAGCCAGCCCACGGCCGCGACCTCGGAGCGCTGCGCAGCGTCGGCTCGACCGGCTCGCCGCTGTCGCCGGAGGGCTTTCGCTGGATCTACGACGAGCTGGACGACGACACGTGGCTGTTCTCGACGAGCGGCGGGACCGACGTCTGCACCGCGTTCGTCGGCGGCGTGCCGCTGCTGCCGGTCTACGAGGGCGAGCTGCAGGCACGCTCGCTGGGCTGCGACGTGCAGGCGTTCGATCCCGCCGGGCAGCCGCTCGTCGGCGAGGTGGGCGAGCTCGTCATCACGCAGCCGATGCCGTCGATGCCGCTGTTCTTCTGGAACGACCCCGGCGGCGCGCGGCTGCGCGAGGCGTACTTCGAGATGTACCCCGGCGTCTGGCGCCACGGCGACTGGATCGAGATCACGCCGCGCGGGACCGCGATCATCTACGGCCGCAGCGACTCGACGATCAACCGCGGCGGCGTGCGGATCGGCACGAGCGAGATCTACCGCGCCGTGCTCGCGCTCGACGAGATCGTCGACGCGCTCGTCGTCGACGTCGACGGCTGGATGGGGCTCTTCGTCGTGCCGCGCGCCGGCGTACAGCTCGACGACGACCTGCGCGCGCGGATCGCTCGCCGGGTGCGCGAGGACTGCTCGCCGCGCCACGTGCCCGACGACGTGCACGCCGTCGCGGAGGTGCCGCGGACGCTTTCGGGCAAGGTGCTCGAGGTGCCGGTCAAGCGGATCCTGTCGGGCGTCGCGCCCGAGCGCGCCGCGAGCCGCGACTCACTTGCCAGCCCCGGCGCGCTGGACTGGTTCGTAGCGTTCGCGCGCGACCGGGAGGGCGGCCGCGCGTGAGCCGCAGGCGGGCGAAGAAGAAGCAGCGCCGGCGTGCGCGCGACGCCTCCGCGGTGCCGCCGAGACCGGCGGCGGAGGCGGCGCGCACGGCCGACCCGCCGTCGCGGCGCCCGTCGCGCCTGGACGTCCGCGAGGGCGTCCCCCGGCCCGACGCGATCTGGGCTCCCTTCCCGCTCACCGAGATCGGCATGGCGGTCGGCCTCGTGCTGTTCGCGCTGGGCTTCGCGTCGGATGCCGCCGGGCTGTTCCTCGCCGGGGTCGGGATGCTCATCGTCGTCGTGGGCGAGCTCTGCCTGCGCGAGCACTTCTCGGGATTTCGATCGCACAGCATCCTGCTCGGCCTGCTGCCGGTTACCGCGGTGCACCTCGCGGTCGTCTACGCCGGAGCCGTCACGTGGCGCGGGCCGCTCGCCCTCGCGCTCGATCTCGCCGTCGCGGGCGCTATCGCGTGGTGGCTGCAACGGCGGTTCGTGGTCGCGCAGAGCCGCGCGCGCGTCGGCGGGCGCTGACACGACGAGCCGGCCGCCCGCGGGTTGCGGACGGCCGGCTCGGGCGGCTCTGGCTCACCAGGTCGCGACCGCGGAGCGGATCGCGGCGCGGAACTGCTCGACGGCGGCGTTGCCGTACGCCGTCGCGGTCGCGGCGTCACCGCTGCAGTCCTCGCAGTTGTAGAAGTTGCCGTACGCGTACGCCCGCTGCACGACGCGCCCGCCGACCTTGAACGGGATCAGCA
>DATMJM010000285.1:0-6224 GCA_035553935.1 Solirubrobacteraceae bacterium | reverse complement strand
AGCCGCGCCGATCTCGCCCGGCTGACCGGGCTCGCGCTCGACGACCATACCGCTGGCCTGCAGGTCCGCCACGAGCGTCGACACGGTCGAGCGCGAGCCCGACGGCCGCGTCCCGCAGCAGGGCCGCCCGCCGACGCTGCTGACGCTGGACCGCTCGGCCGGGCTCGTGCTCGGCGTCGACTTCGCGCATGAGCACGTCCACGTCGCGATCGCCGACCTGTCGCGCACGATCCTCGCCGAGAGCGTGCACGAGCTCGACGTCGACCGCTCCGCGGAGCGGGCGCTCGCCGCGGCCGTCCGCCTGAGCGACGAGGTCGTCGCCGCCGCGGGGGTCGACGACGACCGCATCCTCGGCGCCGGCGTCGGCCTGTCGGGGCCGATCGACGTCGCCGAGGGCATCGTGCACGCCGGCAAGATCCTTCCCGGCTGGGCCGGCGTGCGGCCGGTGGACGAGCTCAGTGCGCGCCTCGGCCTGCGCGTGCACCTCGACAACGACGCGAACCTCGGCGCGCTGGCAGAGGTCACCTTCGGCGCGGGGATGGGCGCGCGCGACGCGATCTACATCATGGTCTCCGGCGGCGTCGGCGCGGGCCTGATCCTCGGCGGCGAGCTGTACCGCGGCACGGGCGGCACGGCCGGTGAGCTCGGTCACGTGCTCGTCGACGAGGCCGGCCCGATCTGCCGCTGCGGCAACCGCGG
Organism: Solirubrobacteraceae bacterium; assembly: GCA_035553935.1. Lineage (GTDB taxonomy): Bacteria > Actinomycetota > Thermoleophilia > Solirubrobacterales > Solirubrobacteraceae > CADCVQ01. The sequence continues at coordinate 5,525 of DATMJM010000285.1, read as the reverse complement.
CTGCCTGGAGATGATGGCCGGCGGCCGCGCGATCATCGAGCTCCTGCGCCCCGGCCACGGCGACGACCTCACGCTCGACGAGGTCATCGCGCTCGTCCACGACGGCGACTCCGGCGCGCGGCGCGCGATCGCGGACGCCGGCCGCGTCCTCGGCCGCTCCGTGGCCGCCATCGTCAACGCCTTCAACCCGGAGCTGATCATCGTCGGCGGCGCGCTCAGCGCCGCAGGCGACGTGCTGCTCGATCCCCTCCGAGAAGCGGTTCACCGCTACGCCATCCCCTCGGCGGCGGAGGACGTTCGCATCACCTGCGGCGTGCTGGGCGATCGTGCCGAGGTGCTCGGCGCGCTCGAGCTGGCGGCGCGGCAATCCGACGTCGCAGCACCGGCGGCGTCCACCACCCCGGTCACCCGACCACGAAGAGGAAAGGCACACACATGAAGGACATGCGAGGACCACGTCGTCGAGTGATGCCGCTGATGTTGGCGGTTGGCGCTGCCAGCGTGGCGCTGTTCGCTGCCGGGTGCGGCGACGACGACGATGACACGACGACGGGTGGCGCAGCCGCCAGCGACGCGAAGGCCGGCAAAATCGCCGTCCTGCTGCCCGACTCGAAGTCATCCGTGCGCTGGGAGACCGTCGACCGGCCGTTCCTGAAGGCGGCGTTCGACGAGGCCGGGGTCGAGTCGGAGATCCAGAACGCCGAGGGCGACAAGTCCACCCAGCAGCAACAGGCCGAGCAGGCGATCACGAACGGCGCGAAGGTGCTGCTGCTCGTCAACCTCGACTCCGGCAGCGGCGCGGCGATCGCATCCAACGCCAAGTCGCAGGGCGTCAAGGTCATCGACTACGACCGCCTCACGCTCAAGGGCGACTCCGACTACTACGTCTCCTTCGACAACGAAGAGGTCGGGCGCCTGCAGGGCCAGGGCCTCGTCGACTGCCTCGAGGGCACGAACAAGCCGGCGGTGGCCGTGCTCAACGGCTCGCCGACCGACAACAACGCGACGCTCTTCAAGAACGGCTACGACTCGGTCATCAACCCGAAGTTCGAGTCCGGCGAGTGGACGGAGGTCGCCGATCAGTCCGTGCCCGACTGGGACAACCAGAAGGCGCTGACGATCTTCGAGCAGATGCTGCAGAAGGCGTCCAACAAGATCGACGGTGTCCTGGCGGCCAACGACGGCCTCGCCAACGCGGCCATCTCGGCCCTCAAGCAGCGCAAGCTCAAGCAGATCCCCGTCACCGGGCAGGACGCGACGCTGCAGGGCATCCAGAACATCGTCAACGGCGACCAGTGCATGACGGTGTACAAGGCGATCAAGAAGGAGGCCGACGCGTCCGCCGAGCTGGCGATCGCGCTCGCCAGGGGCGAGGAGCCGACCGGAGTCACCGGCTCGGTCAACAACGAGAACCGCGACGTCCCGGCCGTGCTGCTCAAGCCGGTCGCCGTCACGAAGGACAACATCAAGGAGTACATCGGCGAGCCGGACTTCCCGAAGCAGGCCGAGATCTGCGCCGGCAAGCTCGCCTCCAAGTGCAAGGCGGTCGGGTTGTCATGACCCCGCCCACCGACGGCGGAGGGCCGCTCGCGCGGCCCTCCGGCGCGGTGCCGATCCTGGAGCTCAAGGGAGTCTCCAAGCGCTTCGGCGCCGTGCAGGCACTCCACGAGGTCGACTTCGACCTGCGCGAGGGCCAGGTCACCGCCCTCGTCGGCGACAACGGCGCCGGCAAGTCCGTGACGATCAAGTGCATCGCCGGCATCTATCCGATCGACAGCGGCGAGATCCTCTGGGAGGGCAAGCCGGTCGAGATCCACGGGCCGAAGGATGCGGCGGCGCTCGGGATCGAGATCGTCTACCAGGACCTCGCGCTCGCGGACAACCTCGACGTCGTCCAGAACATGTACCTCGGCCGCGAGGAGATAACGCCCTTCCGGGCGCTCGACGAGACGAAGATGGAGCGCCGCTGCAGCGAGACGCTCGCCTCGCTGTCGGTCACGACGATCCGCTCGGTGCGCCAGACGGTCGCCGGCCTGTCCGGCGGCCAGCGCCAGTCGATCGCGGTCGCCAAGGCCGTCATGTGGAACTCACGCGTCGTGATCCTCGACGAGCCGACCGCTGCGCTCGGCGTGGCCCAGACACGTCAGGTCCTCGACCTCGTCCGGCGCCTCGCCGAACAGGGTCTCGCCGTCATGCTCGTCTCGCACAACCTGCACGACATCTTCGAGGTCGCCGACCGCATCACGGTCCTGCGCCTCGGCCAGGACGTCGCGCGCTTTGACACCCACGAGACGACGCAGCGCGAGGTCGTCGAGGCGATCACCGCCGGCAAGCTCTCGACGGTTCCCGGCCAAGAGGCGGAGGTGCACCCATGAGCGCGATCACCCCGCCCCTCCCGACGCCGGCGACGGCGCCGGCCGCGACGCTCGGCGCCTACGCCAGGCGCTGGGCCGAGAACGTGCGCGGCGGAGAGCTCGGCAGCCTGCCGATCATCCTCGGCCTGCTCGTCATCGCCGTCGTCTTCCAGGTGCAGAACGACCGCTTCCTGACGGCGGGCAACTTCGTCAACCTCATGGTCCAGGGCGCCGCCTTCGCGCTCGTCGCGATGGGCATCGTCTTCGTCCTGCTGCTCGGCGAGATCGACCTCTCGGTCGGCTACGTCAGCGGCGTCGCCGGCGTGCTGACGGCGCTGCTGCTGCTGCCCGACGGCTCGTCGGTCCCGACGGCGGTCGCGATCGCCGCGGCGGTCGGCTCCGGCGTCGCGATCGGGACGCTGCACGGCCTGATCATCACGAAGATCGGGATCCCGTCCTTCGTCGTCACGCTTGCCGGGCTGCTCGCCTGGAACGGCGTCGTGCTCCTGCTGATCGGCAGCCGGGGCACCGTGGTGCTGCAGGATGACTTCGTGATCGGCTTCGCCAACGACTTCGTCGGCAAGACGACGGCGTGGGCGCTCATGCTGCTCGCCGTGGCGGCATACGCGGCCGTCCAGCTGTGGGGGCTGCGCAAGCGGACCGCCGCAGGGCTGTCCAACGACCCGCTGCTGATCGTCGGGCTGCGGATCGCGGGCCTGTTCGTGGCGCTGGCGGCCGTCGTGTACGTCGTCAACCAGGATCGCGGCCTGCCGTACGTCGCGGTGCTCGTCGGCGTGCTGCTCGTGTTCTGGACCTACGTCCTGCGGCGCACGCGCTTCGGCCGCTACGTCTACGCCGTCGGCGGCAACGCCGAGGCGGCGCGGCGGGCCGGCATCGACGTCGACAAGATCAAGATCGCCTGCTTCGCGATCGCCTCGCTGATGGCGGCGGTCGGCGGCATCGTGCTCGCCTCGCGCCTGCGCTCGGTCGACACGAACGCGGGCGGCGGCGCGATCCTGCTGTACTCGATCGCCGCCGCCGTGATCGGCGGCACGAGCCTGTTCGGTGGCCGCGGGCACATCAAGTCGGCGCTGCTCGGCGCGCTCGTCATCGCCAGCATCGACAACGGCCTCGGCCTGCTGGGCCTGAGCTCCGGGACGAAGTTCGTCGTCACCGGGCTCGTGCTGCTGCTGGCCGTCGCCGTCGACTCGTTCTCCCGGCGCGGACGCGCCCAATCAGGAAGAGCCTGACCATGGTCACAGACGTACTGCAGGGCAAGGTGGCGCTCGTCACCGGCGCGAGCCGCGGCATCGGCGCCGCGGTCGCGCGCCGGCTGGCGGATGCCGGCGTAGCGCTCGGGCTCGGCTCGCGCAGCGGCGACGACCTCGGGATCGCGGGGGCGGTCTCTCCCCCCACCGACGTCCGTGATCCCGGCCAGGTCGAGGCGCTCGTCGCGGCGACGGTGCAGGCGCACGGGCGCCTGGACATCGTGGTCGCGAACGCCGGCGTCGGCGCCTACGGGCCGTTCCTCGAGCTCGATCCCGAGCAGCTCGAGCTCATGATCGACGTCAACCTCAAGGGGGTCCTCTACACCGCGCGCGCGGCGCTGCCGCACCTGCTGGACGCCGGCGGCGGCGATTTCATCTCGCTCGCCTCGGTGGCGGGCGTCAACGCGTTCCCCGGCGAGGCGGTCTACAACGCCTCGAAGTTCGGCCAGGTCGGCTTCACGCGCTCGCTCGACATCGAGCTGCGCGAGCGCGGCGTGCGCTGCTCGAACATCTGCCCCGGCGGCGTCGGGACCGACTTCGCGATCGGCACCGGCCGGACCGAGGACATGCCCGAGCTGGCCGAGATGATGAGCCCCGACGACGTCGCCGACGTCGTGATGTTCGCCCTCACGCGGCCGCGTTCGATGCGGCTCATGACGACGACGTTCCGGCCGATGGGCGAGGGCTCGTGGGGGTAGTTGACGGGCCGGTCGCCTGGGGGATCCTGTCGACCGCGCGGATCGCGGGCCGGCTCGTCGAGGGGGCGCGGGACAGCGCCGACGCGGAGGTCGTCGCCATCGGCAGCCGCACCGCCGCGTCCGCGCAGCGCTTCGCCGAGGCGCATGGCATCCCGCGCGCCCACGGCTCCTACGAGGCGCTGCTGGCCGATCCCGCAGTCGACGCCGTCTACGTGCCGCTGCCGAACAGCATGCACGTCGAGTGGGCGATGCGCGCGCTCGACGCCGGCAAGCACGTGCTCTGCGAGAAGCCGATGGACCGCAGGCCCGAGCAGGTCGAGCGCGCGTTCGATCTCGCCGAGCAGCGCGGGGTCGTCCTCAGCGAGGCGTTCATGTGGCGCCACAACCCGCAGACCGCGGTCTTGCGCGCGCTGCTCGACGAGCGAGCGATCGGCGACGTGCGACTCGTCCGGGCGAGCTTCTCGTTCATGCTCGCGCGGGACGTGGACGTGCGCCTGGACCCCGCGCTCGACGGCGGCGCTCTGATGGACGTCGGCTGCTACTGCGTCAGCGGCGCGCGCTTCGTCGCCGGCGGCGAGGCGCAGAGCGTCTCGGCAGAGGTCGTGACAGGACCCACGGGCGTCGACATGCGGCTGGCCGGCGTCCTGCGCTTCGCGGGCGACGTCCTCGCCATCATCGACTGCGGCCTCGACCTCCCGAGCCGCGGCGAGCTCGAGATCACGGGCAGCGACGGGCGCATCGTGCTCGCGGATCCGTGGCACTGCCTCGACCCGAAGATCGTCGTCGAGCACGGACACGACAGCGACCTCGTGGAGGTGGCGCCGCGAGACAGCTTCGCCCTCGAGCTGGAGGACATGGCGGCGGCGATCCGCGGCGAGCGGGCGCCGCTGCTGGGGCGCGCCGACGCGCTCGGCCAGGCGCGCACGGTCGACGCGCTGTATCGCTCGGCCGCCGAGGGCCATGCGGTGACGCTCCGATGAGCGCGCCGCTGCGCGTCGCGATCGCCGGCTACGGCCTCGCAGGCGAGGTCTTCCACGCGCCGCTCGTCGATGCCACCGACGAGATGTCGGTCGCGGCCGTGACGACCTCCAACGCCGAGCGCGCGGCGCGGGCGCGGGCGGCATACCCGGGCGCCGACGTGCTCGCAGACGCCGACGAGCTGCTGCGCCGCGCGGCGGACGAGATCGACCTCCTCGTCGTGGCGA
>DATMJM010000284.1:0-2204 GCA_035553935.1 Solirubrobacteraceae bacterium | reverse complement strand
CCCGGGACGCGACGCCGAGTTCGAGCGCCTCCCGTACATCGTGGTGGTCATCGACGAGCTCGCCGACCTCATGATGGTCGCGCCGGCAGACGTCGAGGATTCGATCATCCGCCTTGCGCAGAAGGCGCGCGCGGTCGGCATCCACCTCGTGCTCGCGACGCAGTCGCCGCGCGTCGACGTCATCACGGGCATGATCAAGGCCAACGTCCCCTCACGGATCGCGTTCAGCGTCTCCTCGCAGACCGACTCGCGCGTGATCCTCGACCAGAACGGTGCGGAGTCGCTGCTCGGACAGGGCGACATGCTCTTCTCGCCGGTCGGCTCCTCCAAGCTGCAGCGCATCCAGGGCGCCTACATCGACGAGCCGCAGATCGAGGCGCTGACGACCTTCTGGCGCCGGCAGGGCGAGCCCGAGATGCGCGCGGACCTGCTCGACGAGGTCGAGAAGGACGACGAGGGCGCGGGCGGCGCCGCCGAGGACGGATTCAGCCCCGACGAGGACCCGCTGCTCGAGGACGCGATCCGCCTGTGCGTCGAGATGGGAACGGCCTCGACGTCGATGCTGCAGCGGCGCCTGCGGCTGGGCTACACGCGCGCCGGCCGGCTCATCGACATGCTCGAGCGGCGCAACGTCATCAGCGGCTACGAGGGCTCCAAGCCGCGCCAGGTGCTCGTCGGCGCGGGCGACGTCGACCGCTTCATCGCCAACCTGCGCGAGCGCGTCGGCGGCAGCGAGGCGCCGGTTGTCGAGCTCGACCCAGAGCCCGCCGAGCGCGAACCGGTCCACGAGTAGCCTCTGGCGGGTGGTCCTCCCCGTGGATAGGCAGCGCTGATGCCGGACATCGGGGCTTCGCTGCGCGAGGCGCGGATGCGCGCCAGGATCGACGTCTCGGAGATCGAGGCGCAGACGAAGATCCGGGCCAAGTACCTGCGTGCGCTGGAGAACGAGGAGTGGGACCTGCTGCCGGGGCCGACCTACGTCAAGAGCTTCCTCAAGACGTACGCCGAGGCGCTGGAGCTCGACGCGAAGCTGCTCGTCGACGAGTACAAGCTGCGCCACGAGCGCCTCAGCGACGTCGAGCTGCAGCCGATCAGCGCCGCCGCGCCGGGCCGCGAGCGCCGCCGCCCGACGCCCGTGCTGCCGCCGTGGTTCTTCGTCGCGGTGATCTTCGTCGGGCTGGTCTTCGCGCTGTACCTGCTGGGCTCGACGAGCGACGACCCGGCCGATGAGGCGGCGACGCCGACCACGACGATCACGCCGCGCCAGCGGCCCGCCGCCCCGCCGCCCACGCGGGAGCCGGCGCGCCCGCGCACGACGCGCCTGCGCATCGAGGCGACAGGGCAGGTGTACGTGTGCCTGAAGGCCGGCGACCGCACGCTCGTCGACGGCCTGACGCTCGAGGAGGGCGACCGCACTCGGACGTTCCGCTCGCGGCGTTTCCGGCTCACGCTCGGCAACAACGCGGTGCGGCTGCGGATCAACGGCCGGGCGCGCCGCGTCGCACCGTCGGAGAACCCGATCGGGCTGGAGATCACGCCGCGTCGCGGGCGCCAGCCGCTGCCGGCCGATCGGCGGCCGGTCTGCGAGTGACGGCGCGCGACCGCTCGACCGGGGCCCTGTCGCGATGAGCGTCCGCGCGGGCATCGTCGTCACGGGCACCGAGGTGCTGACCGGCCGCGTGTCCGATCGCAACGGCCCGTGGCTGTCGGACCAGCTGCTTGGCCTCGGCGCGGACCCGATCGCGATCGCCGTCGTCGGCGACCGCCCGCAGGACCTCCTGCGCGCGCTGCGCCTGATGGCCGCCGAGGACTGCGCGCTCGTGCTGACGAGCGGCGGCCTGGGTCCGACCGCCGACGATCTGACGGCAGAGGCCGTCGGCACCTTCCAGGGCCGCGAGATGGTGCTCGACGAGGCGCTCGAGGGACGCATCGCGGCGATCCTGCGCCCGCTCATGTCGCGCTGGCCGGATCTCGACCCCGAGGCGGTGCTCTTCTCCAACCGCAAGCAGGCGGTGATCCCGCGCGGGGCCGAGGTGCTCGAGCCGGTGGGAACCGCGCCCGGGCTCGTGGTCACGCCGGCCGGCGGTGAGGGGCCGACCGTCGTCGTCCTGCCCGGCCCGCCGCGCGAGCTGCAGCCGATGTGGCGCACCGCCGTCGCCACGAGCCCGGCGCTGCAGGCCGTGCTGGCGGACGCCGTCGAGTAT
>DATMJM010000283.1:0-6029 GCA_035553935.1 Solirubrobacteraceae bacterium | reverse complement strand
GCTTCATGTTCGCCCCGATGCACCACCAGGCGACGCGCTTCGTCGTGCCGGTGCGCAAGGAGCTCGCGGTGCGCACGATCTTCAACTTCCTCGGTCCGCTGACGAACCCGGCCGCGGCGCGGCGCCAGCTGATCGGCGTCTCCGATCCCGCCTACGTGGAGATCATGGCGGGCGCGCTGGCCGTGCTGGGCGTCGACCGGGCGCTCGTCGTATCCTCGCGGGACGCGCTCGACGAGATGAGCATCTCGGCCCCCACCACCGTCGTCGAGGTCGACGGCGCCGATCTGAAGACCTACACCGTGGCCCCGGAGGACTACGGGCTGTCGAGGGCGGACGATCCGGACCTCGTCGCCGGTGGCTCGCCGCAGGACAACGCGGCGACGGTGCGTGCCATCTTCGCGGGCGAGGCCGGGCCGCGGCGCGACCTCGCCGTCCTCAATGCGGGCGCCGCGATCTATGCCGCCGGCCGCGCCGCCGACATCGGCGAGGGCGTCGAGGCCGCGAGGGCCGCGATCGACGACGGCGCCGCGACGCGCGCGGTCGACGCGCTCATCGAACGTACGCAGCAGCTCGCCGCCGAGGAGGCGGCGTCCGCGTGAACGTGCTCGAGCGGATCGTCGCCGACACGCGCGAGGATGTGCGCCGGCGCCAAACGGAGGTCCCGCTGTCCGCGCTCGAGTCGGCGCTCGGCGGACGGGGCGACGACCGCCCGTTCTCCGAGGCGCTCACGCTGCCGGGAGTGGCGGTCATCGCCGAGCACAAGCGCCGCTCACCGTCGGCGGGGCCGATCCGCGAGGGCGCGACGGTCGCCGACATCGTGCTCGCCTACGAGCGCGGCGGCGCCGCCGCGCTCTCGATCCTCACCGAGCGCCGCAACTTCGGCGGCTCGCTGGGCGACCTGCGCGAGGCGCGCGCCGCCTCCGCGCTGCCCATTCTGCGCAAGGACTTCATCGTCGACCCCTACCAGCTCTACGAGTCGGCCGCCGCCGGCGCCGATGCGATCCTGCTGATCGTCGCGGCGCTCGAGCGGCGCGCGATCGCAGAGCTGCACCGCGAGGCGCGCGCGCTGGATCTCGATGTGCTCGTCGAGGTCCACGACGAGGGCGAGCTGGAGTGCGCGCTCGAGCTGCTCGACGCCGACGTCATCGGGATCAACAACCGTGACCTCGCCGACTTCAGCGTCGACATCGAGCGCACGTTCGATCTGCTGTCGGACGTCCCGGCGGGCAAGACGGTGGTGTCGGAGTCGGGCTTTCACAGCCGCGATCAGCTCGACGCGCTCGAGCGCGTGGGGGTCGACGCGGTGCTGATCGGCGAGACGCTGATGCGCGCCGACGATCCGGCGGTCGCGCTGCGCGAGCTGACGCGGGCAGAGGGCGACGACGCGATGGCGTGAGTCAGCTGCGCCTGTCGCTTCTGCGGCGCATGACGCAGCACACCTGCCACAACCAGCCCCGGAAGACCCCGCCGACGGCTCTACGATGATCGAGCGCATGCCGACGACGCAGACCCACACCCGCATCAAGCACTGCGGCATCACCAACCTCGATGACGCGCGCGCAGCCGCCGAGGCCGGCGCCTGGGCGCTGGGGATGATCTTCTGGGCCGGCTCGCCGCGGCGCTGCGAGCTCGACGAGGCGCAGCTGATCGGCACCGCGCTGAGGCGCACTGTCCACCTGACCGGCGTGTTCGTCAACGCTCGGCTCGACGAGATCGACCAGATCGTGCAGCTCGCAGGGCTGGACTTCGTCCAGCTGCACGGCGACGAGGGCCCCGCCTTCTGCAGCGAGGTCGCGCGCCGCACCGGCGCGAAGGTGATCAAGGCGGTGCGCGTGCGGTCGCGCGCGTCGCTGCAGGCGGCGGCCGCCTACCACACCGGCTTCCTGCTGCTCGACGCCCACGTCGAGGGCCTGCGGGGCGGGACGGGGCAGACGATCGACTGGGAGCTCGTGCGCAAGGCCGCGCTCGGCGCGCCGATCATCCTCAGCGGCGGGCTGAACCCCGACAACGTCGCCGCGGCGATCGCCGCCACGGATCCCTTCGCGGTCGACGTCGCGAGCGGCACCGAGTCGGCGCCCGGACGAAAGGATCCGGAGAAGCTGCAGGCGTTCCACGAGGCGGTCCGCGGCGCCGCCGTCGCGCAGCCATCGTGAGCGCGCCGCACTAGGATGCGCGCATGACCGACCGCAGCCCGGTGGTCGAGGCGGGCGTCGAGCATCGCTTCGGCCCCTACGGCGGCCAGTACGTCCCCGAGACGCTGATGCCCGCGCTCGTCGAGCTCGAGGCCGCATGGGTCGCCGTCCGCGACGACCCGGGCTACAGGGCGCAGCTCGCTGGCCTGCTGCGCGACTTCGCCGGGCGGCCGACGCCGCTGTATCTCGCCGAGCGCCTCTCCGAGCTCGCGGGCCGCGAGATCTGGCTCAAGCGCGAGGACCTCATGCACACCGGCTCGCACAAGCTCAACAACGCGCTCGGCCAGGCGCTGCTGGCCGAGCGGATGGGCAAGGAGCGGATCATTGCCGAGACCGGCGCCGGCCAGCACGGCGTCGCGACGGCGACCGCCTGCGCGCTGCTCGGCCTCGAGTGCGTCGTCTACATGGGCGCCGAGGACATCCGCCGCCAGGCCCCCAACGTCGAGCGCATGCGCCTGCTCGGCGCCGACGTCGTCAGCGTCGAGGCCGGCGCCCGGACGCTCAAGGAGGCCGTCAGCGAGGCGATCCGCGACTGGGTCACGACCGTCGCGACGACGCACTACATCATCGGCTCGGCCGTCGGCCCGGCGCCGTACCCGGCGCTCGTGCGCGACCTGCAGCGCGTGATCGGCGACGAATCGCGGCGCGAGCTGCTCGAACGTGCCGGGCGGCTGCCCGACCGCGTCATCGCGTGCGTCGGCGGCGGCTCGAACTCGATCGGCATCTTCACGCCGTTCGTCTCGGATCCCGGCGTGGCGCTGATCGGCGTCGAGGCGGCCGGGGAGGGCCTGGACAGCGGCCGTCACGGCGCGCCGCTGACGGCCGGCGGGCGCAGCGGCGTGCTCCACGGCTCGCTGTCTGCGGTCTTGCAGGACCGCGACGGCCAGGTCACCGAGGCACATTCGGTCTCTGCGGGGCTGGACTATCCGGGCTCCGGGCCCGAGCACGCGTACCTGCGCGACTCGGGCCGCGCGCGCTATGTCGCCGTCGAGGACGATGACGCGGTCACCGCCTTCGGCGAGGTCTCGCGGCTGGAGGGCATCATCCCGGCGCTCGAGACGGCGCACGCGCTGCACTACGCGCTGCACGAGGACGACGACGGCTCGCAACTGGATCTCGTCTGCCTCTCGGGCCGCGGCGACAAGGACCTCGCCGAGGTGAGTGGCCTGCGCCAGACGCACGATGGCTGACCGCGTCCGCGCGGTGCCGCAGACGGGGACCGAGCGGATCGCCGCGGCGTTCGAGCTGCGCCGCGGCCGCGCCGCGCTCATGCCATACGTCATGGGCGGCTTCCCCGACCTCGCGACGTCGCTTGCCATCGGCGAGGCGTACGCCGACAACGGCGCCGACCTCGTCGAGCTCGGCGTCCCGTACTCCGACCCGCTCGCCGACGGTCCGGTGATCCACGCCGCCGGCACCGCGGCGCTCGCGTCCGGCGCGACGCTCGACGGCGTGCTCGAGGTCGGCGCGGCGCTCGCACGGCGCGTCCCGGTCATCCTCATGTGCTACGTCAACCTCGTCCTGGCGCGCGGCGCGCAGGAGTTGGCGCAGCGCCTGCAGGAGGCGCAGATCAGCGGGCTGATCGTGCCCGACCTGCCGCTGCACGAGGCCGGCGAGGTGCGCGCGGCGTGCGAGGCCGCCGGCATCGCGCTCGTGCCGCTCGTCGCGCCGACGACGTCCGACGAGCGCCTGGCGGCGATCGTCGCCGAGGCCCGCGGCTTCGTCTACGTCGTGTCGGTGGTCGGCACCACAGGCGAGCGGGCGGCTCTCGGCGACCATGTCGCCGGACTGCTCGCGCGCGTCAAGCAACGCGCCGCGGTGCCCGTCGCGCTGGGCTTCGGGATCTCGACGCCCGACCACGCGGCGGAGGCCGCGGCCGCCGGGGCCGAGGGCGTGATCGTCGCCAGCCGCCTGATCCGAGCCGTGTCGGAGGCCGACGACCCGCCCGCGGTCGCGGGCGCGCTCGTTGCTGGCTTCGCCGCCGGTCTCATCCGTTAGTCTGGCGCCGCACATGGGTCTCGCCCTCGCAACCACCATCGGTCTCGTCGTGTGGATCGTCCTCTGGGCGATCGGCTGGAAGTCGATCGACGCGTTCATGATCACCGCCGTGATCATCACGCTCGGCGCGACCGCGAAGATCCTCGCCCCGTACCTGCCCGGCCGGCACTGACCGCGCCCATGTCCCGCGGGTTTCGCGCGGCTGTCGTCTGCGTCCTCGCGCTCGCCACGGGCCTGACCGCTTGCGGGAGCGAGAAGAACGGCGCCGTCCCGAACGGCAGCGACACGCTCACGATCTACTCGAGCCTGCCGCTGCACGGTCCGGACCGCGAGCGCGCGCGCGACATGGTCAACGCGATCAAGCTGGCGCTCCAGGAGGCCGGCGGGACGGTCGGGCCGTTCACGATCACGTACGTGCCGCTGGACGCCGCGACGCCGGAGGCCGGCACCTGGACGGCGGAGAAGGTCCTCGACAACGCGCGCAAGGCCGTGCGCGACATCAACGCGATCGCCTACATCGGCGAGCGCGACTCGGCCGCCACCGCGCTGTCGCTGCCGCTCACCAACGAGGGCCACATCCTGCACGTCAGCCCGTCGAGCACGTACACGGGCCTCACCCGCGCCAGCCGCCGCCAGGGCGAGCCGGAGCGCTTCTACCCCTCGGGCGAGCGGACGTTCGCGCGCGTCGTGCCCGCCGACCACGTCCAGGCCTCGGCGCTCGTGGGCTACATGAAGGAATCGGGGGTGCGGAGCCTCGCGCTGCTGGCCGACCGCGCGATCTACGGCGGCGGCATCGCCGACCAGGTCGAGAAGGCGGCCGACCGCCAGGGGATCGAGGTCTTCGATCGCGGGCGGATCGACGCTACCCGCGGCGAGCTCGCCGGCGCGGCGCGTGGCGTCGCCGAGACGGGCGCCGACGCCTTCCTGTACGCCGGCACGACCGACAGCGGCGCGGCGCGCATCTTCGCTGCCGTCTCGCAGGCGGCGTCGTCGATGCTGCTCTTCGGCCCGGCGGCGGTCGCCGACCAGGCGTTCCTCGAGGACCTGCCGGCCGCCGTCAAGCGCCAGATCCGCGTCACGACACCGGCGCTGCCGCCGCGCCTGCTGCCCGCGAGCGCGCGCGCGTTCCGCGACCGCTTCCGGATGACCTTCGGCCGCCGTCCTGCGCCCGAGGCGCTGCAGGCCTACGAGGCGGCGCGCGCCGTCCTGCACGCGATCGAGGCGGCTGGATCGCGCGGCAACAGCCGCCAGGCGGTCACCGACGCCTTCCTGGCGATCCGCGACCGCGACTCGGTGCTCGGGCGCTACTCGATCGACGCCAACGGGGACACGACGCTGTCGACGTACGCCGGCAACCGGGTGCGCGGCACGCAGTTCGTGCTCGACAAGGTGCTGCAGGTGCGTCCTTGAGCAGCAGGGTCCGTTGCACGCCGCCGTCCAGCGGCGCGATTGCACCTGAACCGGTGTACGATCGCACCGCTTCCCTGTCCAGTCCCAGGAGGACGTCTTGAAACTGCATCGAGTGGTCACGCTGTTTTCCGTACTAGCCCTCTCCGTCGGGGTCGCGGCCTGCGGCGATGACGACGATGACGACGCCGGCGCCGGCGCGGGCGCGACGACCGCGACCGCAGGCGGCACCAAGACGATCTACTCGAGCCTGCCGCTGCAGGGTGCATCGCGGCCGCAGACGACCGCGATGGTCAGCGGCATCCGCCTCGCGATGAAGGAGGCCGGCAACAAGGCCGGCAACTTCACCATCAGGTACCAGTCGCTCGACGACTCCACGGCGCAGCAGGGCGGCTGGACCCCCGAGGCGGTCTCGCAGAACGCCCGCAAGGC
>DATMJM010000282.1:0-5666 GCA_035553935.1 Solirubrobacteraceae bacterium | reverse complement strand
GCCGGGACGGCCGCCGCGTTCGGGGTTTGGGTTGTGTGGCTGGTCATGTCTGCTCCTTTGTCGCGTTGTCTTCGAAGGTCAGCAGTGAGATCGCATAGCGCCACGTGCCGTCCGAGTCGCGCCGGACGACGTTGATTGCGTGCTGCGCTACGACGAGCGCCGTGTCGTGCGCCTGCACGACGTGCTGCGGGTCGGCGAGGAAGGTCGGCTCGTGCGCCCAGATCTGCGGGGCGAGCCGCGCGATCTGGCCGGCGCCGCGCGCCTGGGTGGGGCGATCGGCGATGGCGATCACGGCACCATCCCCAAACAGCCCCGCGATCGCTTGGGGATCGCGAAGGACCAAGGCGTCCTCGAGCAACATCTCGAGCTCTTCGGGGCTGCGCGCTGGCGGTCCCATCTCGCCGGTGACGCTACGGCGACGGCACGGCCGCGCACATTCCACAAAGCTGGTGTCTTCGCGCGCGGCGGATCGTCTTAGGATCTGCCCCGCGGGCGTCTATGACAGGAAGCGCGCCAAGGAGCACATCGCAGAGCTCGCGTGCCGCGGTGATGGCCCAACCAGCTCGTCGACGTCGCGCGCTCGCAGCACCGCGCTGCGCACCCCGGCGGGGGAAGTGTGGGGCGCACTTGGCGTATATCGCGAATCCGGGCAGGCGATCTTGTCGCGACGACATCGAGTTCGTCCGCGCGCTCGCGCCGCTGCTGGCCGACGGCGCTCGCCGCGCGCTGCTCCTCGGCGAGGCGACAGACCCGGACGGGCCCCAGTCGCCGGGGCTCGCCGTCCTATCCGAGAACTGGGACGTTGAGTCGCTTACGCCCGGCGTCGATCGTTGGCTGTCTGAGCTGTGCCACGGCGAGTGATATCGGGATGCGGGAAGGCTTCCCCTCGTCGGTGCAGGCGGTCGCCGGCCGCGCGCTGCGCGCCGAAACCCGGGAGGAGTCGAACAAGATCGCGATCGCGCGCGTCCCGTCGCGCTCGGGAAGGTGGATCGTGCTGCACGGCGCCGCGCTTCTCGCCAACGGCTCGCGGCGCGTCGCGGTGGTCATCGAAGCGGCGCACCCGGCACGAATCTCGGAGTTGCTGATGTCGGCGTACGGCCTGACCGACCGCGAGCAGGACGTCACGCGCCTGGTCCTTCGGGGCGATTCGACAGCGCAGATCGCGCGACGGCTCGTCGTGTCACCGCACACGGCGCAACAGCACCTCAAGAGCGTCCTTGAGAAGACCGGCGTGCACAGCAGACGCGAACTCGTCGGGAAGGTGTTCTTCGCCCACTTCGAGCCGCGGGTACGCGACAACGAGCGCCGCGCCATCAACGAGCAGCCCTTGCGCGGCGGCCCGTTCCCACCCTGACGGCTCGCCCTGAAGAACACGTGCGGGCTTCCCGCCACGTAAACAGACACGACAAAGCTGCCCACGGCGGCCTCCGAGCAGCACGTCGCGACGCACGCGCACGTCCCGCAGGGGAACGACCCATCGGGACCGACCGACGGAGGGCGGCCAACGCGCCCGATCCACCGTACCTCGGCGGCGCGCGCAAGGTGACCCGTTCTGGCGAACGAGCGAGCGAACGCCTGTACGATGGTGACGAGGCGGCACGATGCGGTCGCTCAGGCGAAGGGGAGCGCCCAACGCGTGCCAGATCGAGGAGGCTGCGATGGCCGACCACGAGAGGAGCACGAAGGCACTGCCCGACGAGGTGAGGGCCGCGGTGCGCGGGATGTGGGCTCTGGGCGACTACCACCGGTACGCCAGGGAGCTCGACATGCAGCAGCTCGGCCGCGAGCTCGTCGAGGCCTGCGGGATTGGCGCTGGCCAGCGCGTGCTCGACGTCGGGGCCGGGACCGGCAACGTCGCGATTCGCGCCGCCGAGGCCGGCGCCGACGTTATCGCTTCGGACATCACGATCGAGAACATGAGGGACGGCCAGAGCGAGGCGAGCGAGCGCGGGGTCGAGCTGGAGTGGATCGAAGGTGACGCCCAGGCACTGCCGTTCGGCGACGACGAGTTCGACGTTGTCACCTCATCGGCGGGGGCGATGTTCGCCCCCGACCAGCAGGCGGTCGCCGACGAGCTGCTCCGCGTCTGCCGCCTCGGCGGCACGATCGGGATGGCCAACTTCACCCCGGATGGCCTCGCGGCCGATTTCTTCGCCGTGCTCGGCCCCTACCTGCCGCCACCGCCGCCCGGCACCCCGTCGCCGCTCTCGTGGGGAGACGAGGCGCACGTACGGGAGCTGGTCGGCGACCGGGTGTCATCGCTTGAGACGAGCAAGCGCGAGCTTGTCGAGACGGTGCCGGGGCCACCGGCCGAGTACTGCGACCTCTACAAGCGGACCTTCGGCCCGGTAGTGGCAGCGTTCGCCGGTGTCGCGGACGACTCGGAGCGAAGCGCGAACCTCGACCGAGAGTTCCTCGAGTTCGCCACGGACGCGAACGTCGGATCATCCGAGGGGCCGACGGAGCTGCGCTTCGAGTACCTGCTGGTGCTGGCCCGCAAGCGCGGCTGAAGAACCCACCACGCCAGATGGCGCTAGCGCTTCGGCCGCGAAGCAGTCACGCCGGCGGCGGCCGCGCCTCTCGCGAGCGACGACACGCGAGCATCTCGTGCGTCGGCCGGCGACGCTTCGCTTCCTGAAGAAAGCCACTCCGCCGCCCGGGGCAGCGGCCCGAAGAACATGACGACTCGCCGTCGACGGTCATCGTCGTCGCGCTCGACGACGTCGTCGCTGCCCTCGAGGATGAGCGATCGGTCAGCGGCGTTGGTCGCCCAGGCATACGGCGCAATGCCGTTGTGCTCGTCGACGCCTCTGGTGAGGGTCAGCCGCGCGCCGGGGACCGCTCGCTGAAGCCATCGATCCGCTCGTTGATTGCGTCGCGGCCCTTGAAGCGATCGGTAGTCGCGTCGACGAGCTCGGCATCCTCGGTGAGCGACCGCGCGGGCAGCTGCGAGCGCACCGTCTGATCGGACTCATCGCAGGCGGTGTCGCACCTTCAGGCTGCGGCACGTATTCGAGTTCCGCGACGGCTTGGTAAGCCGCGAGAACGCCTGGCTTGACGGCGGGAGCGTGATGGCTCAGCTCGGCGCCGACGACGAAGCGACGGCTACGGCAAGCGCGACGTAACCGCCCGAGGCCAGGCGCGTCGACAGTCGTCCGTCGCGCCGATGCTCGTCGGTCGCCGACGCCGCGCGAGGACGCGCGCTCCGTCTCGAGCCAGGTTCGCATTCTGCGCGCCCCACGGCGGATCGTCGCCGCTGCGAACGCATCCGAGGACGGCCAGCAGCCGTGCTCGTCGAGGCCTGTTGCGCCCGGGATCCCACCAAGCTGGTATTGAGGTCGTGCTGCGCCGCCAGCAGAATCGCGCCGTACCACGAGCGGGCCCGTCGCTTCCCCGAGCTTGGAGCAGATTTTCATGAGCCATATCGCTTGCGCACCTACGTTCGTCATGAGCATGAGCAGGCGCCTGCGGCTTGCGATCGTGCTCGCGCTGGTGCTCGCTTGCGGGCCGGGGGCCGCCGTGGCGGCTGCGGCGACTACCTCGTTTCGGGGCAGCTTTCGCTGCAGCGACGGCCAGCCGCTGGAGGGCGTGCGCGTGGAGTTGTGGCAGCACGAGTTCACGAGCCTGCCGAAGCTGCCGCCGAACGCGACGCAGCGCAACGCCACGACGACCGATGCCGCCGGCGGCTGGGGCTTTCGCGTGTCCGGCAGGGAGACGAACTGGTTTCTGCGCGTGGTGCTGAGCAGCGAGGATGCCGAGGTGCGCGACTGGCTGTGGCACTGGAACTGGTTTGCCGACACGGCGCCCAACCAGAACGACAAGCCGCTGCAGGACTACGGCGTGCAGACCGTGCCGAGCTACCGCTGCGCGCTGTGGCGCGCCTTTCGCGACGCGTCGCGCGAGTATCGCGCCGCGACCGGGGAGCGTGCTCCGTTCGGCGAGATCGTCGTCCGCGCCGGCGCGCCCAACGCGGGCACGCCATGGACGAACTACGACACGATCTGGTGGCCGGCCAACCACCGGCTGATGTCCAGCGGCGCGTCCGTTCCCCAGCACGAGTATGCCCATGCCTTCCGCCACGTCTTCGACGGCAGCGCCGCGCACTTCTTCCTCGACGTCGGGCGCTTCCGCTATCCCCAGCATCACGACGGGACCTCCTGTGCTCCGACGAACGAGGGCTTTGCGTTCAACGAGGGGTGGGCCGAGTTCTGGTCGGGGATGGTCCTGACGCCCTGCCCCAACGGGGCCGACTACCGCGTCGAGCGCAACGTATCCGCCGCGCTGGCCAAGGTGCAGCGCGACTGCCGCTACGACCGTGGGCAGATGGTGGCGATCCTGCGCGCCAACCGGGGGCGGATCCACTCCTTCGGCGAGTTCCGGGCCGCCGCCGGCGCGTGCGCAACCGCGGCGACGCCGGCGCAGCGTGTCGTCGGCAGCGCGCTGACGGTCTCGCAGGCGCGCATGGTCGCAGAGCAGGCGCGTGCCGGCCGGGACTGGCTGCGGGCTCTCGCGCGCGAGCAGCGGCGCCTGCAGGGGGTGCTCGTCAAGGTGGCTCGCCGGCCCGCCGTGCCCGCCGGCTGCCGGCCGCGGCCGTGCGTCGCGCAGATCGCGCGAACCGTCGAACTGGAGCTCGTGCGCGCACAGATCGCCCAGCTACGCGACGCGCGCCGCCGGCTGGCGTTCGCCGCTGACGCCCGCGTGCTGCGGCGCGCCGGAGGACGCTCGGGCACGGCCATCAACCGCGCGCTCGAGCGCGCCGGCCGCCGCGTGCAGCGCAGCTCTGCACTGATCGCGGCGCGCGGCCTGACCGCCGCCCAGCGCGCGGTCCGCCGCCTCCCCGGGGCGCGCCGCAGCACGCGGGCGGCGAGCGTGGCGCGGATGCTCGGCAGGCGCGCTCTCGTGCCGCGCGCGGCAACGTCGCGGCGCTGCAGGCGCTCGCCGTCACCGCACCGGGGCTGCTGGAGCCGGGCCCTCCGGCTCCCGCTGCGCCGCCGCCCGCTCCTCCTCCGTTCGCTCCTCCTCCGCCGCCGCCCCCGTCCGGCGATCTGCGTGCCGCCTCCACGCTGACGATGGACTCGGGATGCGGCGACGTCGGCATCTGGTTCCCGGCCGCCGACAGCGGCGGATCGCTTCCGCAACGTGGCCGGCTGCTTCCAGCCGTCGCGGGCAGCGTCGTGCGGATCACGTACCGTCGCGAGGACATCGCGACCGGCGCCCACATCGACACGATCGAGCACAGCGCGACGACCGATGCCCAGGGCACCTTCACAGACGTCGTCACCAGCGCCGAGTACGCGTCGGGCTACGCGCGGCGGTGGCGCGTGCAAGCGCACTTCGACGGCGACGCGCAGCGTCTACCGGTGCGGTCGTGCGAGCACACCATGCGCGCGCACTACCCCTGACCGGATGCCGCTGGAGTGATCGAGCGCACTCGTCTCGAGGATTGGCCACAAAAGCGCGTGTCCGGCTGCGTCCCGCGACGCTTCATTGCCGCCTCCTCGACGAGCCCGTCGGCAGCCGTCGGCGGCGTGAGCCGCCGAGAGACCGGCCGTCCGAGCGTGCGTTTCGCCGCTTACGGGCGCCATGCCGGCCAGCAGCCGGGAGACGGCGGACTCAGCCAGCGTCGTGCTGGCGCTCGATCGCTCCAGCGGCATCCGGTCAGGGGT
>DATMJM010000281.1:0-3528 GCA_035553935.1 Solirubrobacteraceae bacterium | reverse complement strand
CGCGGGCGCCATCGCAGTCGCGCTGGCGTCCGCGCTGGCGTGCCGCGGCGAACTGTGTCCCGACGGCGTCGCGTTCATCGAAGCCGTGCTCGCGCGAACGCCCGACGGCGAGGTCGCCGCCGGTCTGCGGCACGCGCCCGGTCCAGCGCGGCGCGTCGGCGCGACCCCGGCCGCGCGCGACGGTACAGGCGCGGGCCGCCAGCGCGCCCGAGCGCATAGGAGATCTGGTCACCGGCGAACGCGCCGAGTGCGGCGGCCACGATCACCAGGACGAGCGACGGCTCGCCGGTGGCGGCGAACACGCCGGCCGTGATGACCGAGCTCTCGCTGGGGACGAGCGGGAAGAACCCGTCGGCCGCCGCCACCGCGAAGAGCACGAGGTACAGCCACGGCGAGGCCACGACGTTCTCGGCGAGGGTGAGGCTGACGTCCGGCACGGTCCGCCCAGCGTCCCAGCCGCCGGCCGCGCGTCACAGAGGGGCTGGCATGCATCCGATGGTTCGGGTTACACCACCGCATCGCCCGGTCGGCCGGCGTAGCCGAGCGCTCGGAGCGCCCGAGCGTCCGCTAGCTGTCGCGCTCGGGCTCGAAGCCGGCGGCCGGCGCGCGGTCCGGCCGGGGGACGGCATCCTCCTTGGTGGACGGCACGTCCGTGCCGGGGGGTACGTCGGTGTTGGCCTTGTTGGACGTCAGCGACCGGACGGCATCCGAAAGCTTCGACATGATCGACACGACTCGCCTCCTTGGTTTCGCGCACGGCGGCCACCTTGGCCAGCAGCTCGCGGGCGCCCGCGCGCTGCCCGACGGGTACCCGCGACTCAACACGCCGTACCCGCCGGCGGTCGCGACAACTCCCTGAGCGCCTTGCATACGGTGGCAGCGGTGACGAGCACACGATGCGAACGCGCGCTGCTGTCGCTGGAAGGCCTGTCGCTCGGCGACGCCTTCGGCGAGACGTACTTCGGCGAGGACGCCCCGGCGCGGGTGCACGCGCGGGAGCTGCGCGAGCGTCCATGGCCGTGGACCGACGACACCGCGATGGTGATCTCGGTCGTCGAGACGCTCACAGCGTTCGAGTTCGTCAACCAGAATGACCTGGCGCGGAGGTTCGCCGCGCGCTACGCGCGCGAGCCCGCGCGCGGCTACGGAGCCGGGGCCCACAGCGTGCTCAGCGACATCTCGGCAGGCACTACTGGCGCACGGCCTCCAACGCGCTGTTCTCGGGCAGGGGCTCCTACGGCAACGGTGCCGCCATGCGGGCCCCGGTGCTCGGGGCGTGGTTCGCCCACCACCTCGACGAAGTCGTGCAGCAGGCGGAGCGCTCGGCCGAGATCACGCACGCTCATCCGGAGGGCATCGCGGGCGCCATCGCAGTCGCGCTGGCGTCCGCGCTGGCGTGCCGCGGCGAACTGTGTCCCGACGGCGTCGCGTTCATCGAAGCCGTGCTCGCGCGAACGCCCGACGGCGAGGTCGCCGCCGGTCTGCGGCACGCGCTGACGCTCAGCGCCGACCTGCCGATCGAGCGCGTCGTCGAGGCGCTCGGCAACGGCTCCCGGATCGCCGCGCAGGACACGGTGCCACTGGCCCTGTGGTGCGCGGCGCAGCACCTGACGGATTACGAGAGCGCCCTGTGGCTGACGGTCAGCGCGCTCGGTGATCGCGACACGACGTGCGCGATCGTCGGCGGCATCGTGGCCTGTCGCGTTGGTGTCGAGGGGCTGCCGCCGCAGTGGCTGGCGCGCCGCGAGGCGCTGCCGCAGATGTCACCCGCCCCGCGCGGACGCGCCGCCGCCCGAGCGCTCACGCGTCCCCGATGTGGCTGATGTCCTGTGGGCGGACCGGCACGCGGCGGCCCGCTTCGGTCTCGAGCACGAGCGAGCCGTCGTCGATCGTCTCCAGCGCGGTGCCCTCCAATCGCGCGGTGCCGCCCAGCAGGCGCGCGCGGAGGCGGCGGCCGATCGTCGAGCAGGCGCGGCCGTAGTCCTCCAGCACCGCATCCGCGGGCGCCGACCGGCGCGCGTCGACCGCCTGCAGGACCGACTGCAGCAGCTCTCCGCGCGGCGGTGCCGCATCGGGCAGCAGGAAGTTGACGACCCCCCACTTCACGCCGCGGGCGCCGAGCCGTATCTCGATGCCGGCGGCGGCCACCATCGCGCCGGCGCGGTGGATCTCATCGGGCCACTCGATCGCGGCCCCCCGCCCGCAGACGTCGGCCAGCGCAGTCATCACGATCGTGTACAGGTAGCCCTCGCGCGCCGCCTCCAGCTGCGGCCGCATGACGAGCGCGAAGCCGAGCCCCTGCCCGGGCGTGACCTTCCAGGGCCGCCCCGCTCGCCCGCGCGGCGCGATCTGGTAATCGGCCACCACGACGGCTCCGTCGGGAGCGCCCGCGCCGGCCCACTGCGCGGCGCTCGAGGCGGTCGACAGCACGACGGGCAGGCTCTGCAGCGCGCGGTCGCCGAGCAGGGGCTCGAGGGCCTCCGCCGTCAGGTCGTCTGCGCTCGCCACACCCACAGTCTCGCGCCTGCGCCGCCCGAGCGATCCAGCACCCGCTCGCATGTTGCAGTTGGGCCGGTGGCGCTCATGGGGTACCCGCGAGCCGCATCGCAGGCGAACGAGACCGAGGAGGCTCCATGGCACCGCAATCCGTACAGGAAGGCCCAGTGCTCGGGTCCGTGTCAGGAGCCGCAAGGTAGCGTCTGCTAATCCTCGTTGGTGGACGGCCTGGTTTCAGGCGGCTTGCGCGCCTTGACTGGGTGGTTCGAGGTCGAGGTGGGTGTTCATGTCGATGTGGAAGGTGCCGTAGGGGTTGATGTGCGCCCAGATCAGGGCGGTGAGCGCTTTTCTTGTCGCGGTCGGTCAGCCGCCCGGCCCACTGGGGCTCGGACAGGATCTGCTGGATGATCAGGGTGTTGACGAGGACGAGCGACGATTGCAGGAGGTGCATCGCGAGCATCGAGATTTCCTGGTCCTCGCGGTCGTCGCCGGTCAGCTCGGAGTTCTTGCCGTAGAAGATGAAGTCGATCCCGCTGTTCCAGTGCTCGATGACTTGTCGTCCCTCGTGGACTTCGTGGCGGACGGCCTCGTCGGCGAGGTACTTGCAGAGGAAGATCGTCTGGGTGACGCGTCCGAGTTCGTCGAGTGCTCGGTGGGCGGGGCGCCTGGGGCCACCGCGGACGAAGCGCCGTAGAAGCTGCTGGGCTTCGGCGGTGCCGAGTTTCAGCGCCGTGGCGTACTTGACAAGCTCGTCGTAGTTGTGGGCGATCAGCTCCCAGTCGATGGGTCGGCCGGAGATGACCGGCGCGATCGACGTCCACGGCTTGGCGCTGGGCAGCCCGGGGCCGCTGAGCCGCATCCTGGCGATCTGCTTGAAGCGCGGCATCAGGCGGAAGTCGAGCAGCTCGCAGAACGCGAAGCCGATGATCGACGCGCCGTGGCTGTCGGTGATGTTGCTCTCGATCGGCGCGTCGGTGTCGTGGTGAAGCAGCCCTTGGAGCATCGCGGCGACCTCCGAGGCCGAGCAGGTCG
>DATMJM010000280.1:0-4770 GCA_035553935.1 Solirubrobacteraceae bacterium | reverse complement strand
CATCCTGGCCGCCGCGCGGCGCGCGGCGGCCAGGATGTCGGTCAGGTCCCTCGTGCGGCCGAGGACCTGGATCTCCGTCTCGTTGTCGAATCGAAACTCGGTGGGGATCGTCGAGTTGAGATCGCGGATGCGCCTCGCCCGCAGCTCCTCCTCGGCCTGCCAGAGCTCCGCGAAGGTGTCCACCGCGCCGTCGGGAACCTCCATCGCCGCCGCCGCCTCACGTGCCGCGCCGAGCTCCTCCGCCGTCAGCGGGCCGTCGGCGACCATGACCCCTAGCGCCTCGTAGACGAGCCAGGCGCCCGTGCCCGGACGCACCTGGGGCGGCACGTCGATGCCGGCGAACAGCTCCGCGACCGAGGCGGCGCCGGGCGTGAACTGCATCACCTCGCCGACGACGGCCGGCGGGGTGAGGATCGCGCACATCTTGCCGAGCAGGCGCATCTGCTCGCGCACCGTCAGCTCGCCGTCGGCGGCGGCGACCGTCTTGACCGCCTTCCACGAATAGGCGAAGTCGCTGGGCTTCGGAACGTTCCGATGCCCGTACCACAGAAACTGGACCGCCGAGATGTGCTCGGCCGGATGCTCGTTCATCACGCCCCCTCGTCGCCGCTCTCGCGGCAACTCTCTTGCGAGCGCCGAACGCTGTCAAGAGGCCGTCCGGCGCTCCAGGAACTCGCGCACCGTGAGCGCGCCGGGCCAGATCTCGCGCAGCGTGCGCGTGTCGGTCTGCGGCTGCGCCCGGCGCCACCAGCGCCACATCGTCGTCAGGTCGGTGCCCGCCACGCGCTCGAACATCCAGACGGGCATCGGGAGCCTGCGCGGGCGGCGCCCGAGCACCTCGCGGTGGATCTCGCGGCATTCGTCGATCGGCCGCAGGTCCGACGCGAGCGGCAGGTCGCGCCCGACGAAGCGCCCGCGTTCGGCGAAGACGGCGGCGGCGACGGCTCCGAGGTCCTCGACGGCCGTCCACGGGACGGGAGTCGAACCGCCGAGGAGCTTCGGCATCACGTGCCACGTCGAAAGCGGCGGGTAGAACGCCTTGTCGGTCATGAGCTCCATGAAGGCCATCGGGCGCAGGACCGTCACCGGGAGCCCGAGCTCGCGCATGTGCGCCTCGATCCGCAGCTTGGAGTCCCACGAGCCGACGCCGGTCCCGGGCGCGCCGGTTCCCGCCGATCCGTAGACGACGTGCCGCACGTTCGCCCGCCGCGCCGCGTCGGCGACGTTCCTGCCGTGCTCGACCTCGGCCTCGAGACTGCTGGTCACGGGGTTCTGCACGCTGTAGACGCCGTGGGCGCCGGCGAAGGCGGCGTCCAACGACGTCGCGTCGGCCATGTCGGCCGCGATCACCTCGGCGCCGGCCGCGGCGAGCTTGCGGGCCGCCGGGGAGGCCGGCGACCGCGTCAGGGCGCGCACCTGCCACCCGTCGGCGAGCAGCCGACGCGCGACCGCTCCACCCTGGCGACCGGTCGCCCCCAGGACCGCGATCGTCGACGCGTGATCACCTGCCGTCACGAGCGGGCAGGATCGCACAGCGGCCGTCGCGGGGCCCGCTCCCATAACGTGGCGGCGTGCCCGTCGAGATCACCTTCTGCGTCGTCAACACGCAGCAGCGCGAGCTGCTGCTGCGCTGCCTGGACGCGATCGAGCGCGAGCGGGCGACGCTCGCATTCGGCACCGAGGTGCTCGTGCTCGACAACGCATCCAACGACGGCTCCGCGGGCGCGGCGCGGCGTCACCCCGCGACGACCGACGTCATCGCGCTCGAGCGCCGGCGCGGCAAGGGCGAGAACGACTCCGCGCTGCTGCAGCAGGCCCGAGGGCGGCTGTGCCTGCTGCTCAACGAGGACTCCGAGCTGCTGCCGGGCGCGACCGCGGCGCTGCGCGACGCGCTGGACGCGCACCCGCAGGCGGCGGCCGCCGGCGCGCGCCTGCTGCGGCCCGACGGACGCCAACAGCCGTCGGCCTGGCGCTTTCCGACGCCGCTGACGGCGCTCGTCGGCCTGCTGTTCCTGCACCGCCGCTACACCGTGCAGAGCCGCGGCGAGGAGGTGCGCGAGGTCGACTGGGCGCAGTCGGCGGCGCTGCTCGTGCGGCGCGACGCAGCCGAGCAGATCGGCTGGTTCGACCCCGCCTTCTTCGTCTACTCCGACGAGGTCGACTTCTGCAAGCGCCTGCGCGACGCGGGCTGGCGCACGCTGTACGTGCCGCACGCGGTCGCCGTCCATCACGAGCAGCTGTCGACCGGCGCCGTCCCCGAGCGGCGGATCGTCGAGCTGTCGCGCAATCGCGACCGCTACATGCGCAAGCACCACTCGCGCGCCGCCGCCTCGGCCGTGCGCCTGCTGACCGCCTTCACCTACGCGCTGCGGGCACTCGCCGCCGTGGTGCTGCCGGGCCACCAGCCGCGCCGCTACCTGCGCCACGTGACGGCGACGTTGCGTCCGGCGCGGGGCGAGGGCCTGCGCGAGGCGGCGTACGAGCACAACCGCGGGCGGCGGCTGTAGCGATCAGCAGGTCGGCGTCGCGTCGGGCGTGAACGCGTGCTCGACGATCCCGAGCCCCGGCCTGAGCAGGTACAGCACGGCTCCGTCGGCGGCGACGTCGATCGCCTCGAAGTGCTCCTGCGCCGCGTCCGGCGGGCTGACGAGGCGCTGCAGCTGCAGGCAGCCGCCCGCCTGGCGGACGATCGCGGCCTCGTTCGGGTCCCCGGTGTGACTCGAGGTCGTCAGCGTCCAGTGCGTCGATGCGCTCTGGATCGCCAGTCCGCGCGCGCTTGCGTCGGTCTCGCCCTCCGAGGCGGCCGCCAGGAACGCGCGCATGTCACGCCCGCCGACCGTCTGCGAGAAGGAGTACTCGTAGATGTCGGCAGCGACGGCGGCGACCCGCTCGCCGCGCAGGTCGACGGACTCGATGAAGCGGGCGCCGAAGCGCACGGCGTCCCTCGGGCGCGGCAGGCGCACGATCGGCCGCGAGCCGTTCCTGACGTAGAGGCCCGTGCGCCTGCGGTCGGCCGCCGACCCGGCGCAGGACAGGCCGTAGGCGCGCCGCTTGCGCCATTGCGACACCGCGGTGCTGATGGTGCAGCCCGGGAGCGTGAGACCGCGGTACGTCGCGCGGCGCCCGTCGAGGTCGTTCCACAGCGACTTGCAGGGCGCGCCGGCGTCGCAGCGCAGGTAGGTCAGCAGCAGCTTGCCGTCGCTGTCGCGGCCGAGGTCGATCGAGCGGTACAGGCGCGCCCGCGGCGCGCCCGCGACGGGGGAGATCGTCCCGTCCGGGCTGCGCTGGAACAGGCGCTGGCTGCCGAAGCGGCCGCTGACCCAGACGATCGTCCCGTCGAGCGCGGTGATCTGCTGCGCGTCGGGATCCGGCGCCACGAGCGCGTCCTGCGCCGGCGCGCTCGCGGGCAGCGCGAGGCACGCCGCAGCGAGCAGGGCCGTGAGGAGGTGAAGGCGGTTCATGTCGCAATCCTCGACGATCGGCCGGCGCCCCGCCAGCCACCCCAGGGGTAACGCGCGTGCTCACACCTCCGGCTAATCGCCCACGCGCTTGCGCCAGCCGCGCTGGACCTGGGCGACGAACTGCCTGGGCGGGCGCTCGTACAGCCGCCGGCCGCGCTTGAGCGCGCGCCGGGCGAGCTCGTCGCGGCGGCGGTCGAGCACCCTCAGCAGCGTCTCGCGCGACGCCATGTCCGTGAACAGCTGCGGGTTGGACTCGGCGTACTCGCGCAGGACGCTCAGGTCGTGGTGGTCGCCGAGCAGGCTCGCGACCTCGTGCGCGTCGCGCGCCAGGCGCTTCATGCGCTTGGGATGGGCCGGGCGCAGCAGCTCGGCGGCATGCCAGAGGTCCTTGACGCGCTTGCGCGCGTCGTGCAGGCGCTCCGCGCGAGGCTCATCGCCGGCGGCGCGCATGCGCTTGCGCCCGCGCGCGTAGACCCGCCGCAATCCGGGCGCGATGGCCGCGAAGTCCTGCCGGCCGAAGTCCCAGTCCGCCGTTCTCGCGCGCGCGTCCTCGAGCGCCTGGCGCGTGGTGACCGCGAGGTCGGAGTCGTCGGCCAGCTGCGCCATCGCCCGCTGGCGCTCGTCCTCGAGCCGCGCGTGCAGCCCCTCGACCGCCGCCGGCGGCAGCTCGTCCGGGAAGCGCCGCTCGAGATCGGCCAGCGTGTCGATCAGGACCCGCGCGTCGCGCGCCTGCGACAGCCGGCCCGCGATCGATCGCAATGCGGCGTTCTCGCGCTCGTATGCCGCATCGCCGATCGCGTGGCGCGAGAGGCGCAGCGTGGCGCGCACGCGCTTGATCGACTTGCGCGTGTCGTGGACGGCGTCGTCGAGCTCGCCGCGATCGGTCGCTCGCGCCAGCGCGTCCGAGCTGTCGGCGAGCTGGCCGCGGGCGGCGCGGCGCAGGCCATCGGCGACGGCCTCGCCCGCGCGCAGGCGAAACCGGCGCGCGCTGCGCGAGGGCGGCTGCGGCGCCGGCGGCGGGTCGCCCGCGGCCGTGGCGCCGGCCGCTGCGGCCCCCACGAGGGTGCGCGCCGCCGGATCGTCGTCGTGACCGGAAGTAGTTGCCATCCCAGGCGTTGTCTCCCGACGCCCCCGCGCTAAACCACGTGGCGCCCGGGGTAGGCGTCCGGGGATGGCGTCACCGGCCCGCTTCGCGCTGCTTCTCTCGGGGCTGCTGGCCGTCGGCGCGGTCGCGCTCGGCCTCTACGTCGCCGTCAACCGCGACTGCGGATCGGCGGGCGCCTGCGACGACAGCGCCGCGGCGCTGGTG
>DATMJM010000279.1:0-2189 GCA_035553935.1 Solirubrobacteraceae bacterium | reverse complement strand
GCGCGTACGGCTCGGCGCGGCGCTCGGGAAGGTCGCTGCCGAGCCGGACGACGCGCGTCGCGGGCGCGCCGAGGACGCGGCAGCGCTCCTCGATCCCGGCGCTGTTGGCGAGCACGAGGCGCGCGCACCCGAGCGCGGCGCGGACCGCCTCGGCGCCGGCGCGCGAGCGCGGGACGGTATGGAAGACGTCGCCGCCGTGGACGGAGACGACGTAGGGCACGCGCAGCCCCGCGCGGCGCACGGCCTCGCCGGCGGGGACGGCGTTGTGGGCGTGGACGAGGTTGTAGGGGAAGGCGCGCCGCAGGGCGCGCAGCGCGAGCGCCAGCGGCGGGGCGGCCCAGCGCCCCCAGC
Organism: Solirubrobacteraceae bacterium; assembly: GCA_035553935.1. GTDB lineage: Bacteria > Actinomycetota > Thermoleophilia > Solirubrobacterales > Solirubrobacteraceae > CADCVQ01. The sequence continues at coordinate 1,838 of DATMJM010000279.1, read as the reverse complement.
GCCCGTACGCGCGCGGGCGCGGCGGCGCGAGGAAGGGCACGTAGGCGACGTCGATCCCGTCGAGCGTCGCGCGCGCCTGCTCTCGCGTGACGTACGGGCGGGTCGCGAGGAACGACCGCGCCTCGGCGACCGCGGCCGCGCGGTCGTAGCCGCCGCCGACGGGCGTCGTGTGGAGGATCGGCGTGGCGTCGACGATCCCGGCCGGCCAGCCGCGCTCGCGCGCCTCGTCGAAGCGCCCCGCGCGCGCGATCGCCGTGCGCCGCAGCGTCATGTTGGCGCCCCACGCCGAGCGCACGTCGCGGTCGCGCGGGCCGTGGTCCTGCGTCGTGATCGGCGCTCCCTCGCGCCCGCAGGAGCGCCACCGGTGGTCCTCGAAGCGCGCGTGGATCGGACCGGTCAGCACGGCGACCTCGGCGCCGGCGGCGGCGTCGGCGGCGAGCAGAGCATCCAGCCAGCCGGCGCGCACCTCGACGTCGTCGTCGACGAACACGAGCAGGTCCGAGCGGGCGGCGTCGATGCCCGTGTTGCGCGCGGCGTTGAGCCCGCGCGAGGTCTCGTGGGCGACGTAGCGCGCGGCGTGGCGTTGCGCGCACGCGCGCGTGCGCGCGTCGGGCCCGTCGTCGACGACGAGCACCTCGGCGCCGCTCGCGGCGGCCTGCGGGGCGATCGACGCGAGCGCGACCTCGAGGTAGCCGGCGCGCAGCCGGGTCGGCACGATGATGCTCGCCGTCGGCGCCATGGCGCGGAGTCTAGGTCCGCGCCCCCCGCGCGCCGGGCGCCGCGCGCGGCCGCGAGGCTCAGGCCGCGTCGAGCAGCTCGGCCGCGGCCTCGCGCCGCAGCCGCTCCAGGCAGCGGGCCCGCGTCGGCCCGATCGACCCGATCGGCATGTCCAGCGCGGCCCCGATCTCCTCGTAGCTGGGCATCGGGTCGCTGACGAGCAGGCGCAGCAGCGCCTGGTCGCGCGCCGGCAGGCGCGAGAAGGCACGCCACAGCGCGCCGTCGCGCTCGCCGCGCAGCAGCTCGGCGTCCGGCGGCGGGGCGGGGCACGCGATCTCCGGGACCTCGTCGCCCATCGGGATCTGGCGTCCGGCGCTGCGCAGCGTCCGCAGCGCCTCGCGGCGGGCGGTCGTCGCCAGCCAGCCGCCGACCCGCGCCGGATCCTGCAGGCGGCCGATGTGCTCGGCGAGGCGCAGCCACGTCGTCTGGGCGACCTCGGCGGCATCCTCGGCGGAGAGGCGGTACCCGCGGGCGACCGCCCAGACGAGCTTCTCGAAGCGGCCGACGAGGGCGGTCCAGGCCCGCTCGTCGCCGGCGGCGGCGCGGCGCACGAGCAGCTCCGCACCGGTTCGGTGATGGTGTGTCGTCGTCGGCATCGCGGCGACCTTCCTCCATGCGCCTTGATGCGACCTTGCGGAAACCTTGCGGAGCGCGGCGCGCCGCGCCAAAGTCTCACGACCCCCCACACGTCCTCCAGCCGGAGTAGGGGTCGTCGAGAGGACCGCATGAGCCCGACCGCAGACGTCATCGCCGCGTCGCATGCGCGCATCGCGCTCGCCGGCACGCTGCGCGCGGAGCTCGGCGGTCGCGACGTCGCGGCCCGCCTGCCCGGTCGCCAGGGTCGCGCGCTCTTCGCCTACCTCGTCGTCAACCGCCACCGTCCGGTGCCGCGCGGCGAGCTCATCGACGTCCTCTGGCCGGTCGTGCCGCCCGTCGCCCCGGAGGCCGGCCTCAGCACGGTCCTCACCCGCGTGCGGCGCGCGCTCGGCGAGGGCGTGCTCTGCGGTCGGGGTGAGCTGCGCATCGCGCTCGACGACACCGCGCAGATCGACATCGAGCAG
>DATMJM010000278.1:0-4539 GCA_035553935.1 Solirubrobacteraceae bacterium | reverse complement strand
GCGCGCGATCGCGCCGATCTGGCGCTCGAGCTCGCGGACGCCCGCCTCGCGCGTGTAGTCGGCGATCACCGCGCGCAGCGCGGCGTCGGTGATCCGCAGCTGGCTGCGCCTCAGGCCGTTGCGGTCGGCCTGGCGCGGCAGCAGGTAGCGCTTGGCGATCTGCAGCTTTTCGTCGGCCGTGTAACCGGCGATCTCGATCGTCTCCATGCGGTCGCGCAGCGGCCCCGGGATCGTGTCGAGCGTGTTCGCGGTCGTGATGAACATCACGCGCGACAGGTCGAATGGCAGGTCGAGGTAGTGGTCGCGGAAGTTCTGGTTCTGCTCGGGGTCGAGCACCTCGAGCATCGCGCTCGCCGGGTCGCCGCGGAAGTCCGAGCCCATCTTGTCGATCTCGTCGATCATGAACAGCGGGTTGTTCGAGCCCGCGTCGCGCAGCGCGCGGATGATCGTGCCGGGCATCGCGCCGATGTACGTGCGGCGGTGGCCACGGATCTCGGCCTCGTCGCGTACGCCGCCGGCGCTGATGCGCTCGAACTCGCGCTCGAGCGCGCGCGCGATCGACTTGCCGAGCGACGTCTTGCCGACGCCCGGCGGCCCGACGAACGACAGGATCGAGCCGCGCGCCTGCGGGTTGAGCCTGCGCACGGCCAGGAACTCGAGGATGCGCTCCTTGACCTGCTCTAGGCCGTAATGGTCTTCGTCGAGGATCCGCGCTGCGTGGTCGAGGTCGAGGTTGTCCTCCGTCGACTTGTCCCACGGCAGCGACGCGATCCACTCCAGGTACGTGCGGATCACGCCGTGCTCGGCGGCCGCCGGCGGCAGGTTCTCCAGCCGGCCGAGCTCGCGGTCGGCCTGCTTGCGAACCTCCTCGGGCAGGTCGATCGCGGCGAGCTGCTCGCGCAGCTCGTTGGCCTCGGCGGCGGACTCGTCGAACTCGCCGAGCTCCTCCTGGATCGCCTTGAGCTGCTGGCGCAGGATGAACTCCCGCTGCGTGCGGTCCATGTCGGACTGGACCTGGTCTTGGATCTTCGAGCCGATCGAGATGACCTCGAGCTCGCGCGCGAGCAGCTCCGTGAGGCGGCGCAGGCGCCGCGCGACGTTCGTCTCGGCGAGCAGGCGCTGCTTCTCGTCGGTCGGCAGGCGCAGCGAGCCGGAGATGAGATGGCTCAGCGCACCGGGCTCGTCGACGTTGGCGACCGCGATCTGCAGCTCCTCGGGGAGGTACGGGACGGCCTCGACGATCTGCGAGAACGTCTGCTGCACGTTGCGCATGAGCGCGGTCAGCTCGGGCGACTCCTCGACGACGTCGGGCTGCTCGAAGATCGCGGCGACGAGGTAGGGCCGCTCGCTGACCCAGCGCTCGATCTTCACCCGCTGGGCGCCCTGGACGAGCACGCGCAGCGTTCCGTCGGGCACCTTGAGCATGCGCGCGATGACGCCGACGACGCCGACGTCGTACAGCTGGTCGGGCGCGGGCTCCTCGACGTCGGGCTCGCGGCTGGCCACCATGACGAGCATCCGGTTGCCGGCGAGCACGTCGTTGACGAGCTCGATGGAGCGCTCCTGGCCGATCGCCAGCGGCGTCAGGGTGTCCGGGAACGGGACGGTCTCGCGCAGCGGCAGCACGGGCAGCGCGGCGGGCACGGCCGGCGCCATGCCGACCTCGATCTCGCGCGCCCCGGTGCCGTCGCTGACGACGTCGATCACGGCTCCCCGGCCTCCGCGGAGGCGCGGCGCTGGATCGGCACGGTGCGACTGCGCGACTGCGCGTCGGCGAGCGGCAGCTCGACGCGCAGGACGCCGTCCTCGTAGCTCGCCCGCGCCTGCTCGGCGACGACCTCGGCGCCGAGCTCGATCGTGCGGCGAAACGGGCCGTGCTCGATCTCGAGCTGCTGGTAGACACGGCCCTCGCCGTCGGCCTCGCGGCGATGTCCGGTGAGCGTCAGGGTGCGGCCCTGGATCTCCAGGCCGAGGTCCCCGGCGTCGATCCCGGCGAGCTCCGCGTGGACGACCGCGCGCGGCGGCTCGTCCGCGTAGAAGACGTCGACCGCCGGGCTGAAGCCCGTGCGGCGCGAGGTGAGCCCGACGCTGCCGAAGACGTCGCCGAACAGCTCGTCCATCTCGCGCCGCATGCGCTCGAAGTTCGCGAAGAGATCGCGCTCGCGGGCCATGGGCACGCAATGTACCCGCTGCGCGAGGGACCTCACGGGAAGCTCAGACGTCGTACACGGCGCCCTCGCGCGCGATCTCGACGGGGCCGTCGAAGGAGTGCTGCGCCTGCGCCAGCGCCCGGTCGGGATCGAGCTCGTCGGAGATGTGCGTGAGCACGAGCCGGCCGGCGTTGCAGCGGGCCGCATGCTCACCGGCCTCGCGCGCGGTGAGATGGCCGCGCGGCCCCTCGCGCTCGGGGCGCGGCAGGGTGGCCTCGAGGATCAGCAGGTCGCTGTCGTCGGCGAAGCCCTCGAGCGCGTCGGTCGGCCCGTGGTCGGCGCCGAACGTGAAGCGTCCGCCGGCGTCGCAGCGCACTTGGATGGCGTGCGACGGCAGGTAGTGCGGGACGGGCTGGAAGCGCAGGCTCAGCGACCCCACGCCGATCGTCGCCGACGCGTCGTACTCCGAGATCGCGAAGGCCGTGTCGAGCAGATAGGGCTGTCCGCCCGCGCCGGCGATCGTGCGCAGCACCTCGGTGGCGCCGCGCGGCACGAGCAGCTGCGGGCACGCCGGCTCGTCGGTGCCCGGCCAGCGCTCGACCGGCACGGGCTGCTGGCGCGGCGCGTATGTCAGCGCGCACGCGAACGGGATCAGGTCCAGGAAGTGATCGGCGTGCATGTGCGTGATGACGACCGCGTCGACGTCGACGTAGTCGCGAAAGCGGCGCAGCTTCGAGAACACGCCGCTGCCGCAGTCGACGAGCAGGCAGGTGTCGCCGTCCTCGACGAGGTAGCCGCTGCACGCTCCGTCAGAGTCCTGCCATGCGGGCGACTTGCCCAGCACCGTGATCCTCACGGGGCGGACTCTATGCACGTCGGCCTAGCGGGCGTGCAGCGCGGCCTGCTCCTGGGCGCTGGGAAACGCCCAAGCGGCCTGCGTCCGGCGCTCCTGGCGAAAGGCGAAGCGCAGCTGCTGCGGGGGCCGCAGGCCGTCGGGGCCGTCGGGCCGGAACGTCGGGCACGGCTCGTCGAGATCCAGCGCGCAGAGCAGGTTGCGACGAAAGAAGCAATCGTCGCACGCCACCTTCTTCATCGCCCGCGTCCTAGTCATGCCGCTTCGAAACCCCCTCGTCGCACAACGAATCGCGGGGCAATCAGAGCAGCGGCGGCGGCCGGCCGCAAGGGACCGCGACCGCGGGTTTCCGCTCGTATCGGCTTTTCGCGCGCGGGCTCTCCGCAAATGCCGGACGAAAAAGCGGCCGTTCCCGTAGGAGGCGACGACAAGCAGATCTCGCCCCCGCACGCAGCGGCCACGCCGCACTTTGGGGAGACTTCCGGGGGCTGATGCCCGTGGCCGGCCATGACACGATCGTCGTCGGGGCAGGCATCGTCGGCCTCGCGGTCGCCCGCGAGGTCCTCGCGCGGCGACCGGGATCCAAGCTGCTCGTGGTCGACCGCGAGCGCGCTGCCGCACGCCATCAGAGCAGCCACAACAGCGGCGTCATCCACGCCGGCGTCTACTACGCGCCGGGATCGCTGAAGGCCCGGCTGTGCGTCGAGGGCGCGGCGCGGATGTACGCCTACTGCGAGCGCAACGGGATCGACGTCACGCGCGTCGGCAAGCTGATCGTCGCGCTCGACGAGCGTGAGCTGCCGGCGCTCGACGAGCTCGCGCGGCGCGCGGCCGTCAACCGCGTGCCGGGCGTCCGGCGCCTGGACGCGCGCGGCTTGCGCGAGGTCGAGCCGCACGCCACGGGTCTCGCCGCACTGCACTCGCCGAACACGGGGATCGTCGACTTCGCGGCGGTCTGCGAGCGGCTGGCGCACGACGTCCGGGAGGCCGGCGGCGAGCTGCGCTGGGGCTGGAAGGTCGCTGCGGTCGACGCGAGCGCGCGCGCCATCCGGCTGCGCTCCGCGGCCGGCGACACGGCCGAGGGCGCCCGCGCGATCTTCTGCGCCGGCCTGTGGTCCGACCGCCTCGCCGTGCTCGCCGGCGCCGGGCCCGACCCGCGCATCGTCCCCTTCCGCGGCGCGTACCTGCGCCTGCGCCCGCAGCGGCGCGAGCTCGTCCGCGGCCTCGTGTACCCCGTCCCCGATCCGAGCCTGCCGTTCCTCGGCGTGCACCTGACGCGGCGCATCGACGGCGAGGTCGTGCTCGGCCCGACGGCGCTGCTGGCGGGCGCGCGCGACGGCTACGACCTCACCGCGCTGCGCGCGGCCGACGTCCGCGACCTGCTGAGCTGGCCCGGGACGTGGCGGATGATGGCGCGCTGGTGGCGCACGGGCCTGAGCGAGCTGCGCCTGGCCGCCAGCCGCACGGCGCTTGCCGCCGAGGCCGCCCGCTACGTGCCGGCGCTGCGCGGCGAGGACCTGCTGCCGGGATTCGCCG
>DATMJM010000277.1:0-4452 GCA_035553935.1 Solirubrobacteraceae bacterium | reverse complement strand
GCCGCCGACGTGGATCGTCATCGCATTCGCGCGTTCGAGCGCCGGCGCGACGTCCTCGCGGAGGCGATCGACGAGCCGTTGCGTGGCCGCGTCCTGCACCGACGTCCTCGGGATCGCGAGCAGCACGGCCGCGCCGCCGTCGCGGCTGATCTGCGGCGCGGCTGTCGCCTGCACCTCCGGCTGGGCGGCGACGCGCTCGCGCAGCAGTGCGGCAGCGCGCCGCACGTCGCCGCCGGAGGCGACCTGCGCGGTCAGCAGCAGCGGTCCGCTCGCACCGGCGCCGAAGCCCTTCTCGACGAGGTCGTAGGCGGTGCGCGTCATCGTCCCCTCGGGATCGTTGCCCGCGTCCGGGAAGCCGAGGCGGAAGTCGGTGATCGGCAGCGCGAGCGCTCCGATCAGGGCGACGCCGGCGAGCGCCGCGGTCCGCGGCCGGCGCTGGATGGCGCGCGAGTAGCCGACCCAGCGCGACGCGCGGTCGGAGCGGACGCGCGCGCCGGTGCCCGGGACGCGCAGCCTGTCGATGCGGTGCCCGATGAAGCCGAGCATCGCGGGCAGCAGCGTCACGGCCGCGAGCGCTGCGACGGACACGGCGATGCTCGCCGAGACCGCGACGCCGTTGAGGAACGGCAGGCGCATCGCGAACAGGCCGAGCAGCGCGATCACGACGATGAGGCCCGCGACGAGGACCGAGCGCCCGGCGGTGGCGATCGACTCGGCCGCGGCGTCCTGCGGCTGCCGGCCGCCGGCGAGCGCCGTGCGGTACCGCGTGATGACGAGCAGCGCGTAGTCGATCCCGACGCCGATCGCCATCATCCCGGCGACGGCGGGCGCGAACTCCGGCACGTCCATAAGCGCGGCGACCGTGCCGACGAGCGTCGTCCCGATGCCGAGCCCGAAGAGCGCGGTGAGGAGCGGCAGGCCGGCCGCCAGGAGCGAGCCGAACGTCATGAGCAGGATGACCGCGGCGAACGCGAAGCCGACGATCTCGGGGCTGACCTCGCTCTCCTGCGCGTTGCTGATCGCCCACCCTGCCATCGCGACCTGCACGCCGTCGCCCGATGCCCGCTGGGCCAGCGCGATCAGGCGCTCGCCGGTCGCGTCGGGCACCTCGCTGTCGCGCGCGGCGTCGATCTGCAGCCGGACGATCGCCGTCTCACGGTCGCGCGAGACCTCCGGCGCGCTGGCGCGGCCGACACCCTCGAGGCGCTGCGCCGAAGCGAGCAGGCCGTCGATCCGCTCCTGCACCGCGCCGGCGCGCGCGCCGCCGGCGGCATGCCAGACGACGTCGATCGTCGCCGACGAGCGACCGGGGAAGCGGTCGGCGAGGACACGATCGGCGGCCTCGGAGTCCGAGCCGGGCGTGTTGAAGTCGGCGCGAAACTCGCCCGCGAGCGGCGCGATCGCGACGAACGTCACGGCGAGCGCGGCGGTCCAGCTCGCGAGCACGCGGCGGCGGCGGCGGAAGCACCAGGCTCCGAGACGGGCGAGGCGGGAGTCGGGCACGAGGCTGCTCCTTCGGAAGGACTCGTCGGACATCACTGCAGCCTTCCGATGCCGAGCTCGAGCTTCCATAGGGGATGACCCTGAGCGTCGTAGGGGATTGCCCGGATGGGGCGGTCGCCCGTGGGTGCCGTCCGGCGCCCCTCCAGAGCGGGCAACTGAAGATGAAGCGGCTGGCTCAGCCGCGGGTGCGCGGGCTCAGCGGCAGAAGCTGCGCGAGGCGCAGGTTCTCCAGCGGGTCGAGCACCGAGTGCTGCGCGCAGGCCGGCACGAGCGTGCCGCTGTCGGGGTGCGCCATCGCGTACGAGCAAGCCTGCAGGCGCTCCTGCGTCGCGCGGATCGCCGGATCGGCCGACATCTCGCCGCGCTGCAGCAGCTCCCATGCCGGCCTGACGTCGCGCGCGTCCATGAACGCATGCATGACGTACGTGATCGGGTGCGGCCGCTCGCGCGCGGCCGCCCGCACGCCGCCCATCCGGCGCAGCAGGCGCGCCGCCCACGCCGTGCCGCTGCGCAGCACCGCCGGGTGGCGGGCGACGGCACGCGCCGCGCGCGCGGCGCGCAGCGCCCGCCCGTCCGCCGCGAAGTCCATCCCGCCGAAGGCGATGAGGAAGTCCTCCAGCGCGCGGGCGTCGCGCGGATCGTCCTCGTCGAGCAGCGTCGCGTAGCGCTCGCCGGCCTGGATCCCGTGTGCCGTGCGGTTGCAGCGCACGTCGCCGACCTGCTCTGCGTTGAAGTGCAGCCGCGCCCCCGCGCCCTGCTCGATCCGGCGCCAGACGTCGTCGGCCGTGAAGGCGTGAAACTCGTCGCGCCAGCGCGCTTCGTTGCCGATGTAGGCCGCCGGCTGGAAGGAGAACATGCGAAAGCCCATGTCGCGGCAGTCGCGCACGACGCCGGCGACGGCGTCGAGGTTGCGCGGCGTGACCGTCATGTTGTGGGCGAGGTAGTGCGTCACGCCGTGCTCGCGCTCGAGCCGCTCGAAGATCGCGCAGAACCGCTCCCGGTACGGGTTGAGCTCCGCCTCGCTGCGCGCCCGGCGGATCCCGCGGCGGCCGAACATGAGCGAGTCGAAATGGCCGGCGAAGGCGAGGTGCTCGAAGCGCGGGCGACCCGTTCGCGGATCGAGCGCGAGCGCCTCGAGGTAGTCGTAGTCGAAGTCCCCGTGGGTCATCGACATCGGCTTGCGGCCGTGGCGGCGCATCGCGAGCAGCGCGCGGGCGTGGTCCTCCGGCCCGAGCAGCGTGACCTCGCCGCCGATGAGCTGCGCGTGCTGGCCGGGGCCGCGCAGCTTGCGCAGCAGCGCCATCTGGCGGTCGACCTCGCGCTCGGTGTGGTCGCCGTCCGTGCGCACGCGGTTGGCCTCCGTGGCGTGGTAGCAGGGGGTGCAGGCGAGGTTGCAGCGCGGAAAGACGCCGTGCGTCCCCTCGCAGCCGGTCATCCGCCGGCCGAGCATCTGGTTGGGCCGCTTGACGTGCACCGGAAGCTCTGCCCAGCGCGCGGCGAGCGCTGCCTGCAGGTCGGGGTGCTCGGGCCGCGTGGCGATCTCGAGCTCGCGCAGCCGAGCGGCGACGGCGGCGATCATCGGACCACCCGGTACAGGCGCGCGAGGCGCGCCGGATCGACGCCGGCCACGAACAGCCAGCGGATCGCGAACCACGCCAGCACCGTGCGACCGATGCCCATCGCCCGCCAGCGCCGCGGCGAGGTCGTGGCCGGCCCGGGCAGGCAGCGCGTCGCGCCGCTGCGCTCGAGGCGGCGCACGAAGTCGTAGTCGTCCATGACCGGTATCTCGCGAAAGCCGCCGAGCGCGTCGAACGCGCTGCGGGTGACCCAGATCGCGGAGTCGCCGTAGTAGAAGCCGTGGCGGCGCTGGAGGCGGTAGAAGGCGCCGAGCGCGTGCTCGAAGCGCCCGTCGCCGTCGAAGCGCAGCGCGAAGTTGCCACCGGTGACGCCCGGCTCGCGCGCCGCGGCGGCGAGCGACGCGTAGGCGTCGCGCGGCAGCCGGCTGTCGGCGTGCAGGAACAGCAGCAGCTCACCCGTGGCGACGCGCGCGGCGGCGTTGAGCTGCGCGGCGCGGCCGCCGGCGACCTGGATCAGGCGCGGCCGTGCGACGTGCTCGCGGGCGATCCGCTGTGTCGCGTCGCGAGATCCGCCGTCGGCGACGATGAGCTCCCAGCGCCCGTGCAGCGCGGCGAGGTGGTCGAGCAGCATCGGCAGCTCGCGCTCCTCGTCGAGCGTGGGGACGAGGAGCGAGACGAGCGGCTGTGTCGGCTCAGCGTGCGATGGTCGGGTGAGCGCAATCGTAGATGGATGATCGCGCTCAGCGGCACGCCGTGCGTACCGGGTGCGTGCCGTCACCGCCAGCACGCGGGTGTCGCCGAGGAAGCGCACGCTCACGAGCAGCCGCCTTAGACCGGGCAAAGCGCCGGCGTTTGCGTCAGCCGTCCCGAGATCCGCAAGCGAAACGGCGGGCGCAGGTCGCGCGACGGCCTGACGGCAGCGCTGAGCCTGCCCTTGCCGTGAGCAGCGTGACGGTGCCCGGAAGCGTGGCGGTGGCGGAGGCGGAGGCGGCGCAGTCCGAACAGCACGGCCCTGATGCCGTGGGTGAAGCCCTGGCCGGTGATCTTCACCATGCTTCCCGTCGGCGAGCACGACGAGGCTGTCGCGCTCACGGCCGATGTCCAGCGCGCCGGTCGTCCTGTCTGCGTCGGCGCCGGCTCAGCGCTCTGCGAGGACCTGGAAAGAGCGCATCTCGCCGCGCATGCGCGCCGGCATGTAGCCGGTGAACAGCGTGTAGGAGTGCACGGTTCCGGTGCGCTTGGCGATCTCGTCGCGCACCGGCTGCGACAGCGCCTGGTTGAGCGACCAGCGACCGTCGCTGATCTTCGCCAGGAACTGATGGGTCTTCGTCTCGCCGCCGACGACGTACTCCAGCTGGACGCGCACGACGCC
>DATMJM010000276.1:0-5680 GCA_035553935.1 Solirubrobacteraceae bacterium | reverse complement strand
GCGTGCTGCTGGCCTCGGCGCTCGGCGTGCTGAAGAAGGCGGGCGCAGCGCGTTCGCCGGCACGCGGCCGATGAGCATCGTCCCGATCAGCACCCCCGGCAGCGACCCGACGAGGATCGTGCCCATGAGCGCGAAGTCGACGTTGCCGCTGACGAAGTGCGCGAAGCCCGCGACCCACAGCAGGATCGCGGCGTGGAAGACGTCCGTGCCGACGACGCGGTGCGGCGTGAGCTGGAAGACCAGGATCAGCGCCAGGCCGATGAGCGCGCCGCTGCCGACGGAGGTGACGCCGAGGATGACGCCGATCACCGCGCCGATGACGACGGCGGCGATCTTCGCGCGCCGCGTCCGCTCGACGGTGTGGCGCTCGCGCGCGACGAGCTTGGGCATGAACAGCGCGCGGCCGAGGATCGTGATCGCGACGATCACGAGGGCCACGGCGATCGACGTCAGCAGCGCCGGCTCGAAGCTCTTGCCGTAGGCGCCGTGCAGCCGGTCGAGCAGCCAGACGCCGACGAGCGCGCCCGGCACGCTGCCGACCGCGAGCCACATCGAGACGCCGAGGTCGACCGTGCCCTTGCGCCAGTGGCGCCAGCCGCCGAGCGTCTTGGTGACCGCGCCGTACGCGAGGTCGGTGCCGATCGCGACGACCGGTGAGATCCCGGCGAACAGGACGAGCAGCGGCGTCATGAGCGAGCCGCCGCCGATGCCCGTCAGCCCGATGAGGATGCCGACGCCGAGGCCGAACAGGATGACGATCGGCTCCATCAACGATCCGCTAGACGTGCAGGCCGCACTCGGTCTTGTCCAGGCCCGCCCAGCGGCCTGCGCGCCCGCTGCCGGGCCGGGTGCACGGGGCGCAGCCGATCGACTCGTAGCCGGCGTCGTGCAGCGGGTGGTAGGGCAGTGCGTGCTCGTGGATGCGCGCCCACAGGTCGCGCTCGGTCCACAGCGCGAGCGGGTTGTACTTCGCGATCCCGCGCCGCCTGGCATCGACCTCGACGAGCTCGGTCTGCGCGCGCGACGGTCCCTGCTCGCGGCGCAGCCCGGTGATCCAGGCGTCGGCGCCCGCCAGCGCCCGCTCGAGCGCGGCGACCTTCTGCGTGCCGCAGCAGTGCTGCGGCCCGCTCCACGGCGGGGCGCCGAGCGCCTCCTCGACCTCGATCCGCACGCCGAAGCGGCGCTCGAACGCGCGCCACGTGGCGCGCGTCTCGTCGAACAGCACGCCGGTGTCGATCGTCACGACGCGCGCGTGCGGAGCGATCGCCGGCAGCTCGTCGAGGATCACCGACTCCTCCTTCTGAAACGAGCACAGCAAGACGAGCCGCTCGTGGGCGGCGGCGCGGCGCAGCGTCTCCGTCAGAGACGCCGCGGGGCTCAGACCGCGCACTCGCCTTCGCCGCGGACGACCTTGAAGGGCACGTCGCGGTTCCAGTCGATGAACGTCGTCATCGTCTCCAGGCCGAAGTCCACCGGCATGGCGAGGTCGCGGACCTTGTCCTCGAACGCCTTCGTCCCGACACGGGCGGTGAAGTCGTTGAAATGCTCGCCCTCCTCGCGCTCGGCTTCGTACCAGCGCAGCCAGCGCTCGACGGCCTCGGGGATGCGCTTCGCAGGCAGGCGCACCTTCAGGCGCTGGCCGTAGGCGATCCTGCCGCCCTCGAACGTCCCGGCCACGTGCGCGACGTACGCCGGGATCGTGTGCTCGCCGACTTTGATCGACGCGCCGTAGAAGCCGATGTTCGCGATGTGGTGCTGGCTGCAGCCGTTCGGGCAGCCGCTCATCTTGATGTGCAGCCCGCGCGTCAGCGGGTCGCTGATGCGCATCTCCTCCAGGCGTCGCTGAACCGCGGCGTTGAGCCCCATCGACGCCGTGATGCCGAGCTTGCAGGAGTCCGTTCCCGGGCACGAGACGACGTCGGTGACCTTGTCGGGCCCCGCGTCGCCGAGCCCGAGCTCCGACAGCGCCTGCCAGACCTCGTAGACGGCCTCGTCGCGCACCCACCGCAGCACGAAGTTCTGGTGCACGGTCGTCCGCATGAATCCGCCCGAGTAGCGGCGCATGATCTCGCCGATGCCGCGCAACTGCGCGGGCGTCAGGTCGCCGCGCGTGACCTTGACGTGGACGGCGGAGAAGCCCGCCTGGCGCTGCGCCATGACGTTGTCGGCGCAGAAGCGCTCGAAGGCGGACAGGTCGCCGTTGGGGGACGCGTAGCCCGTCGACGGCGCGGGCGCGGCGGCCTCCTCGTCGACGTCGAAGCGCAGGCCCGCGACGTCGAAGTCGCGCTCGTCCACCCAGTCGCCCTGCAGCTCCTCGTCGACCATCTCGCGGAAGGCGTCGATGCCGATCTTGTCGACGAGCACCTTGATCCGTGCGCGGGCGCGGTTGACGCGCAGGAAGTCCTGGCGGTCGAAGATCCGGAAGCACGCCTCGGCGACCTTCAGGTACTCGCCGTCGTCGAGCCCGACGAACTCGTACAGCGTCGGCGCGACGCGCGGCATGATCGACGTGCCGCCGCCGACGCGGACCTCGACGCCGCGCGCGCCGTCGCGCTCGCGGGCGAGGAAGGCGATGTCGTGGATGCCGGTCAGCGCGCGGTCGGCCGGCGAGCCGTCGAACGCCGTCTTGATCTTGCGCGGCATCATCTGCGTCGTCGGATGGCGCACGAAGTAGCGCGTGTAGGCGCCGGCGTACGGCGTGAGGTCGAAGAGCTCGTCGTGCGCGATCCCGGCCCACGGGTCGCCGGTGACGTTGCGCACGGTGTTACCGCAGCCCTCGCGCGACGACAGCCCCGATTCGGACAGCTCGCGGATGAGCTTCGCCGCGTCGGGAAGCGGCACGTGGTGCAGTTGGATGTTCTGGCGCGTGGTGATGTGCCCCTTGCGCAGCGGCACGTACTTCTCGATGACGTCCGCGAACGCGTCCATCTGGTCCGGCGTGATGCCGCCGAACGGCAGCTTGACGCGGACCATCTGGACGTCGGGCTGGCGCTGGCCGTAGACGCCCTGCTTGAGCCGGAACTTGATGAACTCCGTCTCCTCGGTCTCCCCGCGCAGGAACTGCTGGGACTCCGTGTCGAAGTCGTCGAACTCCCGCTCGAGGATCGGGATGACGTGGCCGGGGACGTCCTCGCGAACCTCGGGGTTCTCGAGCGAGCCCTGGCGAGCGCCTGCCGTGCTGGGTTCCATGGGGTCTCAGTGCTCCGTGGTGGCGTACAAGGACGAGCGCCGGCGATGATACAGGCAATTTCCAGTCCGGTTTGAGGAAATACGCTGGTGCGAGCGGGATCGGCCGGAGCTTCGGCGCCGGCCGACTACTCTGCCGCCGTGCCCGAGCTCGCCGTCATCGACCACGACGCCGTGCTGGCGGCGGTCTCGCCGGCCGCCGCGATCGAGGTCACGCGGGAGGCGTTCGCGCGCCACCACCGCGGCGACTGGGTGATGCCGGCGAAGGTGTACCTTCAGAGCCCGCCGCACGGCGACTTCCGCGCCATGCCGGCGCGCGGGGACGGCCTCGCGCTGCTGAAGTGGGTCACCTCGTTTCCCGGCAACCCCGGCCGGGGGCTGCCGACCGTGAGCGGCGTCGTGTGCCTGTCGGACGCGCGCACCGGCGTGCCGCTGGCGATCCTCGACGCCCGCGCGGTGACCGCGCTGCGCACCGGCGCCGTGGCAGCCGTCGCGACGCAGGCGCTGGCGGCTGCCGGCGCGCGGACGGTCGGGATCGTCGGCTGCGGGCTGCACGGCGCCTGGACGGCGCGCTGCCTGGCGGCTGCGGGCTACGACGACGGAGTGACGTTCGATCCGCGCCCGGAGGTCGCTGCGGCGCTCGCGGCCGAGCTCGGCGGCTGGGCGGTCGGCGACCTGCGGCCGGGGCTGCACCTGAACATGCTCGGCGCCGACGGCAGCGGCAAGGCCGAGGCGAGCGTCGACGCCGTCGTCGGCTGCGAGCTGTTCTGTGACGAATGGGCGCAGGCGTCGCACGGCGGCGAGCTGACCGGCGCCGTCGAGGCGGGTCTCGTCGCGCGCGAGCAGGTGGCGACGCTCGGTGCGGTCCTCGCGGGCGAGCACCCGGGGCGCAGCGGCCCGGAGGCGACGACGCTGTTCGACTCGACAGGCCTCGCGATCCAGGACCTCGCCGTCGCGGCGGCGGCGCTGCGCGCCGCGCAGGCGGGCGAGGTCGAGGCGGGCAAGATCACGCTGTAGCGCTCGCGGTGTGCCCTCGAACACGAGCGGACGGGATTCCTGCGGCGACACCCGGCGGTGGCGCGGGGCGCACTCGAATCGGCGGCCCGACGGGCGCCGCTAGAACGGCACCAAGGGGATGTCCCCGAGGAAGCCCCAGGCGACGACGGCGGCGCAGGCGAGGACGGCGGCGATCGCCGTCAGGATGCGCTGCGTCCGCGTCGTCTCGGCGGCGCGCCGCCTGGCGCTCTCGCCCTGCTCGATGGCGCGCTCGAGCAGCCGCTCGGCCCAGGCGAACTCGAGCGACAGCAGCGCCAGGCCGATCGGGATGACGACGAACGCCGGCCCGGGAAGGACGAGCATCGCCAGGCCTGCGAGCAGCACCGTGAAGCCGAGCGGGATGTACAGCGCGCGCACGACCATCGGTCGTCTGCGGTGGCGCAGCCGCTGCTCCTCCATGCGCCGGACGAGGCGGGGCTTCGGGGGGTCTGCCTGGTCCACTGCGGTCTCAGCGTAACCGGGCGCTGAAGCCGCCGGGCCGGATGACGCCGCGCGTCAGGCGGCCACGGCGGCCGGCGCTCCGCCGGCGGCCGCAGCTCCGGCGGTCGGGACGAAGCTCATCGCCCGCTCGGCGAGCGCCGTGATCGTGAGGCTCGGGTTGACGCCGACGTTGGCCGGGACGACCGAGCCGTCGCAGACGAGCAGGTTCTCGTAGCCGAACACCCGGTGGCGCGCGTCGACGACGCCCTCCTCGCGCGAGCGCCCGATCACCGCGCCGCCGAGCACGTGCGCCGTCGTCGGGATGCTCGCGAGCGCCTCCATGACCGAGCTCTGCGCCACGCCGCCGATCCGCTTGGCCATCCAGTCGGCCGCGTCGTTGGCGATCGGGATGAAGGTCGGGTTGGGCTTGTCGGGGTCCTGCTCGGTTTGCAGCCGCATCCCGCCGCGGCGGCCCGGCCGCGGGCGCAGCGCGATCGCGTTGTCGAGCGTCTGCATGACGAGCAGGATGATCGTGCGGCGCGACCATCCCCGCGGATCGCAGAGCTTCGCGAACATCACCGGGTGGCGCAGCACGGCGGCCAAGAGCTTCAGCGGCCGCGTGACCTTCGTGCCGTCGCCGATGAGCAGCGTGTGCAGCAGGCTCATCGAGTCGCCGGCGTCGCCGTAGCTGACGGTCTCGATGTGCGTGTCTTCGTCGGGATAGATCGAGCCGGAGATGGCGACGCGCTTGGTGAAGTCGATGCTGTCGTCGGGCGCGGTGACGGCGAGGATCGCCTCGCTGTTGGTGCGCACGAGCTCGCCGAGGCGGTCGGACACCTTCGGCAGCGAGCCGTTGTGCCTGCAGCGCTGCAGCAGCTTGTTCGTGCCGAGCGGCCCGGCGGCGAGCACGACGTTCGCGGCCGTGACCGTGCGGCGGTCCTTGCGCAGCCAGGCGCCCGTGCGCTCGGTGGTCACCGCGTAGCCGTCGGCGCCGTCGCTGCCGTTCAGCGGGCGCACG
>DATMJM010000275.1:0-4344 GCA_035553935.1 Solirubrobacteraceae bacterium | reverse complement strand
GTCGCGGTACTGGTTGAGGAAGACCATGATGATCAGCCCGGCGAGCACGGCCGTCACCACGGCGGCGAGGACGGAGCCGTTCTTCGACGACAACGGTCCCTTGCCGTCCTTCGAGGTCAGCTTCGGTGGTTTGAGAGTGGTCTGCATCATGTCCTTCCTAGCGGGTGAATACTGCTACGCAGGAGCCGAGCGTGGCCTCTTCGCATTGACCTTCGCCCTGTCCGCTGCCAAGCGTGTCGATGTATTTAATGAAATGGCCGACGACCTCGCCCTGACCGGCGGGATCGTCGCCCGCGCCCTGGCAGCCGCCGTTGTGCCAGCCGGTCACATAGAAGGTGGCAAAGCCGGTGACGGGCACCGTCGTCCCGCCGCTGCCGGTGAAGGCGCCGAACGGCGTGGTGAACACCTGTACGATCCGCGGATCGCCGCGCTCGAAGTCGGGGAACTGCGCCCAGTTGTTCGGGTCCGTGCATGACGGGCTGTTGGCCTCTCCGAGGATCCTGAGGTTCATCCCCTGCGTGACCTGCCCGACGGTGGCGCCGGTGCTGATGGCCACGCACGGCCACGGCTGGGGTGAGGCCCACAGGGTCCCCGACCCCCCCGGGCAGGGCGAGGAGCCGTCATTGACGCGGTACGACGGAGCGCAGCCCTTGGCGAGCTCGTCGCGGAGGTTGTTCTCGGCAGGGTCGCAGTCCAGTGCCTGATTCTGGCTGCCGCCGCCCGCGACCTTGAGCGACACGATCGGGTCGTCGACGCTCGCCGCGTTGTCCAGGCTCGGCTTGAGGCCGAGCGTGACGACGAGGTCGTGCGACGTGCCCTGCACGAACGAG
Organism: Solirubrobacteraceae bacterium; assembly: GCA_035553935.1. GTDB lineage: Bacteria > Actinomycetota > Thermoleophilia > Solirubrobacterales > Solirubrobacteraceae > CADCVQ01. The sequence goes on along the minus strand of DATMJM010000275.1, from coordinate 3,514 downwards.
TTCGCGCCCGGAACCCCGTCCTTCGACAGGCGCAGCAGCTTGATCGGCCCGGAGACCGAGAGGCTCTCGCTGCCGGCGAAGATGCGCTGCGCTGCGCCGCCCGACGGGAGCGCGTTCTTTGTCGAGCTGCAGTTCTTGGTGCGGTCGGCGTCGCATCCCGTCTGCCAGAGCAGGTCGATCGAGTTGGCGCCCGAGGCGCCCGCGATCGAGATCCCCGGCGGGCTCGTCCAGGCGCCTCCCGAGGCGGCCGGCGGGGCGAGCTCGACGGTCGTGTTGTTGTTGGCGCCGGTCCGCTTGGCGAGCACGCGGACGGTCGAGATCGAGGCGCCGCCGAAGTCGACGACGGCGCTGACGTTCACGGTGCAGGGGTATGCGGCGGTCGTCGTGAAGTAGCCGTCCTCGCAGCCTCCGCCGAACAGCTGCACGTCGCGCGCCTGCGGCGCCGTGGCGCTGCCCGCCGGCGTCATCGAGAAGCCGCGGATGTGCGACAGGCCGGGGGAGCCCGCGACGATCGCGCTGTTGGTGCCCGCGCCGTAGCAGTTGACCAGCGGGTCGCCGCACGGCGCGCTGGCCGTGCTCCCGCTGAGCAGGATCCGCACGCCGATCTTCGCCGTGCTGATCGGGACGGATGCCGGGGCGCCCGCGTTCGTCCAGATCGACAGGCCTGCGCTCGTTCCCGTCCGCGTGAGGGTCGCGGACGCGACGGCGGTGCCGCTGGCCTCGTTGACGAAGATCGCCCGCGCGTGCCGCGGCCCGACCTCCGGCACGCCCACCGGCAGGGAGCCGCTGGCGATCGTCTGCTGCATGATCTCGACGCGGGCCTGCGTGTTGATGAACGGCACGACGTCGCCGAACAGCTTCAGCCACCACGGCAGGTTCGTCTCCGTGAGCTTGACGTCGATCATCCTCGCTGCGCACGGGCCGCCGGTGCGCACGCTGTCGTCAACGGGCTGTGCCTGGCCGTACCAGGTGGGGCTGTTGACCTCCTGGTGCAGTTGCTCGGGCGGGGTGTCGCCGATCTGCGGGTTGTAGCTCGGGTCGTCCGGCGCGGTGTCGATGCTCGAGTACTTCGAGACCTCTTCGAGGATCGGCGTGTCGGAGCACGGGAAGCGGAACTTGCCCGCCCCGGCAAGAGCGCCCGCGTCCGCCTGCGTCTGCAGGTGGCGCTTGTGGGCGAACCAGTTGCCGACGTCGAGGACGAGCCCGCTGAAGCCGATCAGCACGGGCATCATGACCGCGACCGTGACGAGGACCGCGCCGGCCTCGCGGCGCGCGGCGCCGGCTGGTGGCCGCAGCCGCCTCATGTCGAGCATCCCGCCGGAATGTTGTCCGGGAAGGTCTCCAGGCGCATCGTCGCATCGCCCACGACGGTGAACGATGCCTGTGGGGGTGTGAGCTTGTCACCCAGGAACGGGACCAGGTCGTAGATGTAGGCCATGCTCACCCTGACCGGGTTTCCCGGCGCGGGACCGTTGGGGTAGGCCACGCACACCTGGGCCGTGGCGCGCATGTCCGCGGTGCCGGCGCGCGCCTTGATGTAGTTGACGAGGCTGCCGGGCGCGCCGGGGTTCTGGTTGACGGCGGCGTACCGCGCCGCCGAGCTGGTCAGGTGCGTCTCGTTGATCTTGGCGTTCAGCAGGATGCCGAACTGCATCGTCCCCAGGAGCACGAGCAGCAGCAGCGGCAGGACGAGCGCGAACTCGACCAGAACGGCTCCTCCCTCGTCACTGCGTGCTCTGGACATTCTCGTATTCCTTCAAGTGATTCATCTAGCGGTTAACGTGAGTGCCCCGGGATACTGAACCCCGAGGCACCCCACAGAATTACAATTAGACGCCGAGCGCCGTACCAATGTCCTCGAAGACCGTGGTCACGCCGCCTCCGATGGCGCCCAGCGCCGCGATGGCGACGATCGAGACCAGCACGAGGATGAGGGCGTACTCGACGAGCCCCTGCCCCTCCTCACGCTCCTTGACCTCCGTCAGTGCCACCGTGAGGTAAGCAAAAAGGTTGTTCAGCATGCAAATTCACCTCCCCTCATTGCCTGTCAGTGCTCTCGGGCAAGCCCTGAGCAAGTTTCCGAAGATTGTCCGGCCGGCTGTGATCGGCATCACGAGAACGCTCCGCTCGCGGTGTCCAGCAGATCGCTGGCGCTTCCTCCGAGCAGGATCAGCGCTCCGATCGCGACGATCGCGACCAGCATGAGCATCAGTGCGTACTCCACGAGTCCCTGGCCCGCTTGGTCTTCTGTGACGCGGTCGAGCATGTCGTTGCGTCCGTGCAGTTCCATGTTCGGCGTGTCCCGTTGACGCTTGCCAGGTTCTCCGACGCCGCAGAGACTGCCGAAGCGACCGACGGCTGCCTACGGGATCAAGGTCTAGTCCGCAACCCGGACCTTTTCCCGGCGACGGCGGCACCGACCTCGTGCATGCTGCGCGCTGTGACTCGCACGCGCGTCATCTTCGATCCCGCCACCGGCGCCGCCGTCTGCGAGCGCTGCGTCGTCGCCGACCGTCCGCTCGTGCGCATGCGCGGGTTGCTGGGCCGGCGCGACCTGCACGCCGACGAGGGCCTGCTGCTGCGGCCCGCGGGCTCGATCCACACGCACTTCATGCGCTTCCCGATCGACGTCGTCTTCCTCGACCGCGACTGCCGGGTCGTCGACGTGCGCGACGCGCTCCGCCCGTGGCGCATGGCGCGCAAGCGCGGCGCCAAGGCCGTCCTCGAGCTGCGGGCGGGCGAGGCCCGCCGGCGTGGCGTCGAGGTCGGCGATGTGCTGCACCTCGCCGACTCCTCGGAGGCGGGCGATGACTGATCCCGGTGCTGCACCGCGCCCGGACGCCCGGGTCATCCGGCTGCACTCGATCCGCACGCTCGTGATCGCGCGCGATCTCGCGTTCCGCCAGCGCGCGATGACCGTTCTGGCAGACGTCGGCGTCGTGGCGTTCGCGATCGCCGGCGCCGATTCGCGCGAGCAGGTTCACGCGCTCCTCGCCGACGAGCGCCCCGACGTGGTCGTGCTCGACGCCACGGGCTGCACGCAGGCCATCAGCGGGCTCGTGTACGAGCTCTACGAGCGCGCTCCCCGCATGGGCGTCGTCCTCGTCTCATCGACGGGCGACGACGAGCGTCTTGGCCTCCCGACCCTCCCGAAGTGGGGCTGGGCCGCCGATCTGTCGCACGCGGTCCAAGAGGCCTACCACCACGGAAACCCCCTCAGCGAGGAGACGACGCTTCATGCCCAGTGATGCGTCGACCGCCGACGTGACCGAGAAGCCCGCCGAAGACGCTGCTCCCAATCCCGTCGAGGAAGTCGTCGAGGCCGTCGACACGCACGAGGCGACGGCGACGCAGACGCCGCTGCGCGACCTCATCCCCCGTCACCCGCTCGTGCCGGTCTTCTGCATCGGCCTCCCGATTCTCGCCATCGGCGTCTTCGGCTTGGAGCGCCGGGCGCTGATCGCGGCGATCGCCTGCGTCGTGCTCACGCTGCTCGCCGCGATCGACATCGAGC
>DATMJM010000274.1:0-5413 GCA_035553935.1 Solirubrobacteraceae bacterium | reverse complement strand
GCTTCCAGGCGTTCGCCGCCGCGATCCCGGGACGGCGCATCGGCCTCGACCATCTCAATCCGCAGACGCAGGAGCGGGTGATCAAGAGCGCGTCGTCGGCGACGCGGGCTGACGAACCCGCGGCGCGCCGGCAGGACGCCGAGAAGCAGCGCAGCGAGCGCGCCGCGGGCCGGGGACGGCCGAACCGCGCAGCGGGCGAGCGCGCAGCGCGGCACCTGGCGCCCTAGAAGACGATCGATGGGCGCGCCGGCGGATGGCCCGCCGGCGCGTCTTCGGCCGTGCGCCTGCCGGCGGCCGGCCTGCTACCGGGCGACCGCGTGCGCGCCTGCGCCGTCGACGAGCTCGGCCGGCAGCGCCCCCGGACCGCCCATCTGGCGCACGCTGACGAGCAGCTGCTCGTACTCGTCGGTGACTGCGTCCCACGAGTAGCGCCGTGCGCGCTCGCGCGCACGGTCGCGGTAGCGGGCGACGAGCTCGGGCTCGTCGAAGAGCCGCTCGAGCTGGGCCGTGAGCGACGGGACGCCCTCCCTGCCCGAGAACGTCAGGCCGGCGTCGCCGACGGTCTCGACGTTCGGCGCGTGGTCGTTGACGAGCACGCAGTTGCCCGCCGCCAGCGCCTCGAGGATGACCGGGTGCGTGCCGCCGACCTCGGTCGGCGCGCAGAACACGTAGGCGTGGCGCTGCAGCTCCCAGTAGCCGCGCCCGAAGACGTAGCCGGGAAAGACGACGCGCGGGTCGCCGGCGCGCTGGACCTGCTTGATGTAGTCGTGCGCGTACGGCGCACCGCCGACCACGACGAGCTTCATCCCCTTCGCGCGGTCCGCCGAGATGCGGCTGAACGCCTCGACGAGCACGTGCGGGTTGTTCTCGGGCTCCAGGCGGCCGACGAACAGCACGTACTTGCGCGGCTCGAGGCCGAGGCGCTCGAGCGTGTGCGTGCCGTCGTGGCCGGGATCCTCGACGCCGTAGGGCACGACGCCGATCCGCCGGCCGTAGCGCTGCTCGAAGATCTCGGCAACGGCGTGCGAGTCGGTGATCGCCGTGTCCGCCCAGCGCGGCGCGTTGCGCTCCGCGAAGCGCAGGTAGGCCTTCGCGAGCGCCGGCCACTTCGAGCGGTCGGAGTCCAGGCCGTCGACGTTGATCACGGTCGGGATGCCGGCGCTGCGCGTGACGAGGCACATCGGGCTGTTGCCGGCGATGAAGAAGAGCGCCACGTCCGGGCGCAGCCGCTGCGCGGCGTGCAGCGAGGACAGGAAGGTGTGCGTGAACGTGTCGAGGTACTTGTTGCGCACCGCGGGGACGTGCACGAGGCGGGCGCCCTTGTGCTCGCTCAGGCGCCGGTCGACGACGTGCGGGCGGCAGTAGACGACGACCTCGTGCCCGCGCTCGGTGAGGCGGCTGGCGAGCTGCTCGGCCGCTGTCTCGAAGCCGCTGTACGACGCCGGGATGCCGCGCGTCCCGAGGATCGCGATCCTCATCCGGCGACGGCGGCGGCTGCGGGGATCGACGGCTCAGGCATCCATGGCCAGCGTATAAGCCTCGATGTGCGCACGCGCCGACGCGCGCCACGAGAACGCCGCCGCGCGCTCGCGGCCCGCCGCGGCGAGCTCGGCTCGCAGCGCCGGGTCGGCGGCGACGCGGGCGAGCCCGCGCGCCAGCGCCTCGGCATCGTGCGGATCGAACAGCAGCGCTGCGCCGGCGCAGGTCTCGGCGAGCCCGGGCGAGCGCGCGGCGAGCACCGGCACGCCGGCGTGCATCGCCTCCAGCGCCGTCAGCCCGAAGCCCTCGTGCAGCGCCGGATGCACGAGCGCCACGGCGCCCCCGAGCAGCACCGCGAGATCCGGCGCGTCCTCGCAGCGCACGCCCGCCTGCGCCGCGCGCGCCCTGCCTGCGAGGACGAGGTCCAGCGCGCCCGCGCCCGCCAGCTCGCGGTAGCGCCGGTGCGCCGCGAGCAGCAGGCCGAGGTTCTTGCGCGGCTCGTCGTCGCCCACGTAGAGGAAGTGCCGCGAACCGGACGCCGCCGCGACCGCCGGGCCGGGCTCCTGACCCGGCCCGTGCGCGGCGACGACGATCCGCGCGCCGTCGACGCCCCAGCGCGCCATCGCGTCGCGGCGCGTCGTCTGCGAGACGCAGACGACCGCATCCGCCCCGCGCGCGGCGCGCCGGTGGGTGAGCGACGCCCAGCGCCGGAACGCGGGCGCGAAGTGCTCGGGCAGGCGCTCGAACGCGAGGTCGTGGACGGTCACGACCTGCGGGCACGGCGCGCGCCGCGCGAGCGCCGGCAGCGGATGATGCAGGACGTCGGCGCCCGCCTCGCGCGCGCGGCGCGGCAGGCCGACCTGCGTCCACCACGCATCGTGCGCGAGGTTGCGCGCGCTGCGCGCGCCGCCGCCCCCCGGCGGGCGCCGGCGCTCGTCGGCCGCCTCGACGACGTCGACGCCCTCGGCCCGCAGCGCGTCGCGCACGCGCTCGACGTACACCGCGGTCCCGCTCGCGCCGCGCCGCGCGTAGGACATGTCGAGGACGACCCGCATCCGGTCCCGACGCGCGCCCCGCTAGCCGCGCGCCGCGCGCGCGAGGATCGTCGCCTGCTTGACGTTCAGCTCGGCGACGTCGAAGCCGAGGTCGCCGAGCAGCGCCCGCAGCGTGCGCGGCGAGAAGAAGCGCACGTGATCGGAGCGCGGCTCGAAATGGGCTGCGAAGCGGCGCGGGCTGAGCGCGAGGCCGAGCAGGATCCGCGGTCCATGGTGCGGGGTCGTCACAAGCAGCGTTCCCTGCGGTCGCAGCACGCGGCGCACCTCCGACAGCCACGGGGCGACGTCGACGACGTGCTCGATGACCTCGCCGGCCCACACCGCGTCGACGCTCGCGTCGTCGAGCGGCAGCGGCTCGCCGTCGGCCCAAAGCCGCAGGTCGGCTCCCGGCAGGCGCTCCTGCGCGCGCCGCAGCGCCTCGCGCGCGACGTCGACGCCGACCGGCATGCAGCCGGCCTGCAGCAGCTCCGCGCTGAACTCGCCCGCGCCACAGCCGAGGTCCAGGACGCTGTCGCCGGGCCGCACCTGACCCAGCAGGAACGCGCGGCGCAGCGCGAAGCGCTCGGGTCGCGCGCCGGCGGGGACAGCGTCCCAGATCGCGTCCTGCAGCGCGTTCGGCATGCCCTTAGTCTCGCAGCGGGCCGCTGCGCGCCGCTGCCTGCGAGGATCGGCAGCGTGAGGATCCTGGCGGTATGCGCCGTCGCCCATCCGGGCGGCGCGGAGATCGGCTTGTTGCGGCTCGCCCGGCGGCTGCTGGCGCGCGGCCACGAGCTGACGCTGGCCACGCCGGGCCCGGGACCGCTCGACGAAGCCGGCCTGCCGGTCGTCCGTCTCGCGCTCGGCGGCCTCGAGCGCGGCGCCGGCGCGCGCGCTGCCGTGAGCTTTCCGCGCGCGCGCCGGCTGGCCGCGCGCCACGACCTCGTCTACCTCAACGGCACCGTCAGCGGCCGGCTGCTGCCGGCGCTGATCGGCCGCCCGACCGTCCTGCACGTGCACGACATCGTGCCGCGCGCGCCGCGCTTCTGGTCGCTTGCCGGCGCTGTCCTGGCCGACTCGGCGGCGGTCGCCGAGCGCCTGCCCGGCCTCCGCGCGCACGTCGTCCACTGCCCGGTCGAGCTCGACGTCGCCGCTGCGCCCGCGCCGTGGGCGGCCGCCGCGAACGACGCGGCGGCCGGCGGGCCGGTGGTCGGCTTCGTCGGACGCATCGAGCCGCGCAAGGGCCCGCTCGACCTCGTGCGCGCCGCGCCGCAGATCCGCGCCGGAGCGCCCGGCGCGAGGATCGTCCTCGTCGGCGACGACCCCTACGACAGCGCGCCGGAGTACGCGCGGCGCGTGCGCGAGTCCGGCGAGGTCGAGCACGTCCCGTGGGTCGCCGACGGAGCCGCCGTCATGCGCCATCTCGACGTGCTCGTGGCGCCGTCGCGCCAGGAGCCGTTCGGCACGGTCCTGGCGGAGGCGCTGGCCGCGGGCACGCCCGTCGTGGCGACCCGCGTCGGCGGTCTCGCCGAGGTCGTCGACGACGGCGTCACGGGACGGCTCGTCACGCCCGGGCGTCCCGACGAGCTCGCGCAGGCGGTGCTCGAGGTGCTCGGCGCGCGCGAGCGGATGGGGGCGGCCGCGCGCGAGCGCGCGCAGCGCTTCGGCGCCGACGCCTACGCCGACCGCGTCGAGCCGATCCTGCTCGCAGCCGCCGGAAGGGCGCGATGAAGGTCGCCTTCGACAGCCGCCCGGCGCAGGACCCGCGCGGGATCGGGCGCTACGCCAGCTGCCTGCGGGAGGCGCTGCGGGCGACCGCGGCGGCCGGCGACGAGATCGTCGAGGCGCATCGCCCGCGCCGCGTCGACGTCTTCCATTCGCCGTGGATCGACGGCGCGCTGCTGCGCCCGCCGGTCGCCCAGGTCGTGACGCTGCACGACGTCGTGCCGCTCAAGCGCCGCAGCGAGTACCTGCGCACCGGGATCCGCTTTCGCATGCGCTATCTCGCCGTCGAGCGGTCAGCGCGCGTCATCGTGCCGACGGCGGTCGTCGCCGCCGAGGTCTGCGAGCACGTCGGCATCGACGCCGCGAAGATCGTCGTCATCCACGAGGCGCCGGCCCCGGCGCTGTACGAGCGCGGACCCGACGAGGTCGCCGCGGTGCGCGAGCTGTACGGGCTGCCGCCCGAGTACCTGCTGTGGGTCGGCGGCCTGCAGACGCCGGACCCTCGCAAGCGCATCGCGGCGCTCGCGCGCACGCCGCGCGCGCTGCCGCTGGTGCTCGTCGGCGCGACGCGGCCGTGGGCGCACGAGCTGCCCGACGTCACGCTCACCGGACACGTCTCCGACGACGAGCTGGCGGCGATCTACTCGGGCGCGCGAGCGCTCGTCTTCCCCTCCGACGACGAGGGATTCGGGCTGCCGCCGGTCGAGGCGCTCGCGTGCGGCACGCCGGTCGTGACGTCGGACATCCCGGTGCTGCGCGAGGTGCTGGGCGACCGCGCGACGTTCGTCGATGTCGCCGACCTCGAGGGCCTTCTGGCGGCGGGCGCGGCGGCGACGCGGCCTGCGCCGGCGGCACCGGCGTGGAGCTGGAACGACGCGGCGGCTGCTACGTGGCGCGTCTACGAGGAGGCGGCCGGCGGCGGGAGGTAGTGCTCGGCCGCCGGCCGGGGCACGGCGCGCGAGCCTCGTCGCGCGCCGTGCATGGCCGGTGCTCTCAGGAACCTGCCGGAACGAGCTCGCGCTCCGGGGCGGTCGCCGGGATGGTGATCTCCTTCTCCCACTCCTCGCGGAGGCGGTCGAAGGCGTCCCAGTCGATGTCGGACTTCGGCTCGGGCTTGGGCTCGGCCCGCTGCGCCCATGCCGGGATCTCGATGACCTCGTCGTCGCTCGGGCTCGGGT
>DATMJM010000273.1:0-4816 GCA_035553935.1 Solirubrobacteraceae bacterium | reverse complement strand
CCGGTTCAAATCCGGGCGCCCCGATAGGCACGAAGCGCCCGAGCGATCGGGCGCTTCGTGCCTATCGGGGCGCCCGGATTTGAACCGGGGACCTCACCGACCCGAACGGTGCGCGCTACCAGGCTGCGCCACGCCCCGATGTCGCGATTATCTCACGACGACCCTGCGACCGCCCGGTAGTACCGAACGGCGAGGCCCGTGATGAGCGTTTGCAGGGCGTTCTCGAGCGAGATGCCCTCCTTGCGAGCGTAGCGCTCCGCACCCGCCTCCTCGATCCGCTGGGCCTGGCGGACGACGTCGTCCATCAGATCCGGGTGGCGATCGGCGAAGTACGCGCCCAGCGCATAGAGCGTGGTATCGGTGAACGGCTCGAGCTCGCCGTCGGCGCGCTCACCGGCCAAGGCTCTGGAGTGCCGCGGGGGTGGCCAAGGAGCCGGGCGCTGTCGGCATGGCGCTATCGGCCGCGGCGGTTGCCGCCGGCACGGGCTCGCCGGCGGAGTCGGCGAGCGTCGCGGCCGATGCGTCGGTGGCACCCGCGGAGGTGGCCACGGAGGTGTCGAGCAGCGATGATCCGCGCGGGGCGGCCGCGTCCACGGCGCCGCCGCCGGTCTTCTGCGGATCGCGGTCGCCGCTGCCGACGGCGCCGATGATCCGGCGCAGGGTCCCGTCCGGCTGCACCGTCCCGGCTTCGCCGCGGCGGCTGGGCGCGGCGCCGTCCCCCGGCGGTGCTGCCGCAGGCGGCTGGACCGCGCGCCGCGTGCCGCGGTGGCTGTGCGGTGCGGCCTTGGGCTCGGCGCGGTCGGCGACGATGGAGGCCCCCGCGCCCGCACCGCCGGGCGATCGGTTGCCCCGCGCGTTCGTCGCGACGGTGCGCCGTGCGCGGTCGCGCGCGTCGCGCCGCGCCGCCGGGGCGGCCGCACCCGCGCCCGAGCCGGCGGGTGCCGAGCGCGGCGGCTGCGAGCCGCCGGAGGCACCGAACGGGTTGCGATCGGTCATCGCCGCACCGGCGCCCATGCCGGCGACCGCCACGGTCGCCGCCGTCGCGACCGCCTTCGTCCAGCTCGACAGGATGCCGGGATCGAGTACGGTGGCGGCGTTGGCCGGCCACTGGCTCATCGCGCCGCCCTGACCGAGCAGCGGAGCCGTCGCCGCGTCGTCGCCGCCCCAGCGCCGGCGCAGGAAGGCAGGCAGCGGCAGGAAGGCCGCGATCCGCGCGGCCGCGGCGGCCGGCGGACGGACCACGGCGCCGAGATCGACGCCGGCGCGGCAGGCGTGTCGCCGGCACGGCTGGCAGTGCGCGAGGTGGCGCGCCATCCTTCGGCGGTCGCGCCGGCCCGCCCGACGCCCGCCGTCCTCGTCGATCAGCCGCTGCACGCGCCGGCAGCGCTCGCCGCTGACAAGCTCCTCGTACTCCTCGGTCAGCCGCTTGCGAGCCCTGAACAGCGCGCTCTCGACCGCCGGCCCGCTCATCCCGAGCCGCTCGCCGATCTCTCGGTACGACAGCCCTGCGAGCTCGCGCAGCACGAGGATCTCGTGGTGCTCGGGCGACAGGCCGCCGAAGGCGCCGCGCAGGTTGTCCATCGCGACCTTGTCCTGGACCGCCGAGTCCGGCGACGCGCTCGGCTCCGCGAGACGGCCCTGCTCCTCGGCGCTGAGCGCCTCACGCGCGTCGAAGGAGACCTCGTTCGTGTGGCGCGCGCGGCGGAGCGAGTCGATGCACTTGTTCTTGGCGATCTCGAAGATCCACGGCTTGAAGTGCAGATCGCGCTCGCCGCGCTCGCGCAGGTGGCGCAGCGCGGCGATGAAGACCTCCTGGGTGATGTCCTCGGCGCGTCCCGCGTCGCGTACCGTGCGGCGTGCGTACGCGGCGACGCGCGGCTGGTAGCGCGCGAAGAGCAGCTCGAAGGCGCGCTCGTCTCCGGCGCGCACGCGCGCGACGAGGTCGCGATCCTCCGTCTCGCCATCCGTGGACCTCGTCGCGACTGCCGGGACCGACATCAACTCCCCTGTTCCATGCCGTGGTCTACCCCCTCCCAACGCCGGCATCATGCCTTGGCGGGGTCCTGCGAGAGCCGACGAACTGTAGCGTTCATCGGCGTGCTGGACAACATCATCGAATACCTCGATGACCTGCTGTCACCGTCGTCGTTCCACGACTACGGGCCCAACGGCCTGCAGGTTCCCGGGCCTCGCAGCGTGCAAACCGTGGTCACCGGCGTATCCGCCGGGGTGGAGCTCTTCGAGCGCGCCGCGGAGCTCGGTGCCGACCTCGTGCTCGTCCATCACGGGCTGTTCTGGACGGGTGCCCCGCTGGCGCTGACGCCGTCCGCCAAGCGCCGCCTGCAGCTGCTCTTCGAGCACGACATGGCGCTCGCGGCTTACCACCTGCCGCTGGACGGGCATGCCGAGGTCGGCAACAACGCGCTCATCGCCGAGCACCTGGGCTGCACCGCCCCGGAGCCGTTCGCGCTGCACCGCGGATCGCCGATCGGCGTGGCGGCGCGCTTCGACGGCGGCGCGATCAGCCCGGCGGAGCTCGTCGAGCGCACGGCCCGCGTCACCGGGCGCGTCCCGCTGGCCTTCCTCGCCGGCCCGGAGCGCGTGCGCACGATCGGGATCGTCTCCGGCGCCGGCTCGGACCACCTCGGCGACGCGGTCTCGGCGGGCTTGGACGCCTTCCTGACGGGCGAGCCCGCCGAGCGCGTCATGACGCATGCCCAGGAGGAGCAGATCCATTTCGTCGCCGCCGGGCACTACGCGACCGAGACGTTCGGCGTCCGCAGGCTGGGGGATCTGCTGGCCGAGCAGTTCGAGATTCGCCATCGATTCGTTGAGATTCCGAACCCGATCTGAGGATTGCCGTTGAGCCCGTCCACCCGGGGTGGTACAAGACGTGGGTGTTCTAACCCACATCAGGAGGGTCTCTGCCGATGCCCAATCACCTCACGCCCACGGAACTCGCTCGCGAAGCAGGACTCGACCGCCGCGACGTGATCTCCAAGTGCATGGAGCTGGGGGTACCGATCTTCCAGGGCAGGATCGACAAGTCCCTCTTCCTCACGAGCCTCGACGCCGAGCAGCGCGCCGAGCCCGTCGAGGCCTAACCCATCTCCCCGCCTTCCGCGCCCGCGTCGCGGGCGCCGTCGTTGTAGCGGTCTAGCCCCGCTCGGCCTGGTCGCCCGACTGGCGCAGCAACGCGCCGGTCGTCTGCTCGAGGATCTTGCGCCAGGCGCGCGTGCGTCCCTGCTCGGCCTCGAAGTGCTTCATGACCTTGCGCACGCGCGTCGCCGAGATCTGGATGCCGTGGCGCTTGCAGATCTCGCGGAAGCGCGGGTAGCCGAAGGCCAGCTGCGTCGTGACGGACTGGAAGCCGTGGCGCGCGATCTCGACGCGCGACGTGAAGTTCATGATCGGCGTCTGGAACATGAGCTCGTCGTCGGGCTCGGGCTCGATGAGGATGATGTCGACGCCCGGGTAGCGCTGCTCCCACTGGCGCGCCATCTCGTGCAGGCGCTGGTAGGCGACCATCTTGAAGGCCTGGTAGCCGATCTGCGGGAAGCCCATGTCGCTGACGTGCCGCGTGCGCGTGCCGCCGAGCGTGCGGATCTTGGTCTTGAAGTCGTTGACGTAGGGCACGAGCGGGTTGACCACGACGATGAACCTCGCTCCCGCTCCGACCGCGATGTCGAGGTTCGTCGTCGAGACGATCCCGCCGTCGACGAGCTCGCGGTCGCGCACCTTCACCGGCGAGTAGACCATCGGCAGCGCCGTCGAGGCCCGCACCGCCGTCGAGATCGGCACGTCGTCCCAGCCCTCGCCGCCGAAGACGATGCGCTCGCACGTGTCGAGGTCGGTCGCCGTGATGTACAGCTCCTTCTCGAGCGCGCGGAAGTCGTCGCTGCGCCCGGGATCGCTCGTCAGCACCTGGTGCAGGTAGCGCTCCACGCCCGACCCGGAGTAGGCGCCCGCAGGCAGCCCCTCGGCCAGGCCTAGCACGAGGTCCATGGCCGACACCTGGCCGAGTTGCCCGACGACGCCGCGCAGGAGCTGCGCGCTCCGGAACGGCAGCGTGAGGGCGCTCTTCGCGAAGCCGACGACATTCGGCCGCAGCAGGTTGCCGAGGTCGAGGTCGGGAAACGGCGCCGGTCGCTGGTGGTCGACGACACGCATCATCTCCTCCGGCGTGACGCCGTTGGAGATCATCGAGGCGACGAAGGAGCCCGCGCTCGTCCCGACGTAGACGTCGAAGTCGTTGACGGTGCGGTTCACCGTCAGCAGGTCCAGCGCGCGCAGCGCGCCGATCTCGTAGACGCCGCCGGTGAAGCCGCCGCCGCCCAGGACGAGCGCGGTCTTCGAGCGCTTGCGCCGCGCAGGAGCCTTCGCGCCGGTGCGGTCCTTCGCCTGGGGCTCGAGCTTGACGACCTTGCCCATCACGGCAGTCTACGCGCCGGCGGCCTGCCGGTTACCGGCACAGGGCGCACCTTCGGCCGGCCGGTGTTGTTGTCTACAGTCGATGCGCCGCGCCCCTGCCACGCTGCTCGCGCTCCTCGTAGCGCTCGCGGGCGCCGCGCCCGCGGGCGCCTACTCCGAGTCGGACCTGCGCACGACGCTCGAGCGCGAGATGCGCCGCGCGCCCGCCGCATCGGGCGCCTACGTGCGCGACATGGACACCGGCGAGGAGCTGTTCAAGCGGCGCGAGAACGTGGTCCGCATCCCGGCGTCGGTCGAGAAGCTCTTCACGACGTCGAGCGCCCTGCTGCGCCTCGGCGCGTCGGCGACGCTGCGGACGAGCGCCGTCACGGCACCGGACGCGGTC
>DATMJM010000272.1:0-3584 GCA_035553935.1 Solirubrobacteraceae bacterium | reverse complement strand
TCGCCGATGAGCTCGATCACGTGGACGTCGCCCTCCCGTTCACTGCGCAGGGCGAGACTTCCGAGCTTGCTGGTGCGCGCGGCGCGGTCGCCGTCATCCCCCCGCATGTGTCCCTTTCTCCGTCAGACGACGTTCGGCTGGGGTGGCCGCCCAACCGTGCTCGTGAATCCAGCCGTGCTGGTAAATCTATCAACGGCATGGCATGCCAGCGCACCCGGCGTCGCTGCGTCAGCGTGCGTCGAGCTTGGCCTGCGTGCGCAACTCGGACACGATGCGCTCCAGGCGCGGCTCCGTCTCGCGATCCAGGTGCGTCATCGCGGCGGCGACCGCGGGGTGCACGGCGGCGATCCGCTCGTGCATCGCGTGCGCCACGGCGCGGTACGCCGGATGTCCCTCGCGGCCCGACCGCAGCTCGATTAGCTGCATCGCCTCGCGCGCGTTGAGGTCGAGCACGTAGCGCAGCCGGTAGCCGAGGCACAGCGCGTACATCGCGGCGCGGCGGTCGTGGCCGGCGTCGAGCAGCCGCTCGTAGCTGCTGCGCGAGACCTCCAGCGCGCGGCGGTAGTCCTCGCCGGCACCGGCGTCCTCGACCTCGTGCGGGACGCCCGCGCCGAGGTCGGGCGTGAGCGTCTGCCACTGGCACGTGAGCATCCGGTGGCGCTGCAGGTCGCGGAACGCCCCGTAGTCCGAGACGATCTCGAAGCGGTAGCGCAGCGACTCGAAGCCGCGCCCGGGCCGGTGACGGCGGTTGGCGCGGTCGCCGACGAGGTCGGCCAGCAGCGCGCCGCGCTCCTCGGCCGACAGCTCGGCGAGCGTCGCGCGCGTCGCGCGCTCGTCGGTCGCAGACGCCTCGAACAGCAGCGCCGCCAGCAGCAGCTCCTCGTCGCCGTCGTGGTGCGTCAGGCGCACCGACGGCCCGCCGGCGCCGTCGTCTCCCGGCGCGCGGTCCAGGCCCAGACGCGCGGCCCAGCGGTCGGCAGCCTGCTCGCGGCGCTCGAGGTAGGCGATCCACTCGCCGCCGCGGTCGGGCCGCTCGACGCGTGACACGAAGCTCGGCATGACGTCCTGCACTGCTCGCAGGATCAGCCGCCCGTAGTGGCGCGCCTCGGGCAGCGGATGGGCCAGCAGGTGCAGGATCAGCTGCTCGTAGGTCTGGCCCGTGGCGAAGATCCCCATGTGCGACAGCGACGCGGCCGGCAGCAGGCCGCGCAGCAGGTCCAGCGCCTTGGCGCGGATCGCGCGCTCGTGCGCCTTCGCCGCCTCGCCGGCCGCCGCCGGGTAGGTGTCCGCGGCCCACGCCTGCACGCGCGGCAGCGCGGCCGAGTAGATGCCGAAGACGTCGTCCATCGCGGCCTCGTAGCCGGGCCCGAGCTCAGGGTCGCGGTAGTAGCGGTACCGCGAGGTGCCCTCGATCGGCGCGTCGTAGGCGATGTAGCGCGTGGACTGCTCGAGGTAGGCGCCCAGGCGCGGGCGCTGGAGCACCTTCGTCAGGACGTTGGACGTCCACTCGCACGCGATGTGCGCACCGCCGAGCTGTGCCACGGAGTCATCGCCGTAGCCGACGAAGATGCGCTCGTAGAGGTCCGCGGCGCGGGCGCCCTCCGCGTTGTCGTAGCACCCGGCGCCCGCGGGAAGCGACGGCGCGAACTCGTCGAGGAACATCCGCCGCAGCGTCCCCTGGTAGCGCGAGTAGCGTGCGAACAGCGCGCCCTTGACCGTCTCGGGGAGGTTGACGAGCGCGAAGACGGGCTCGTCGAGGTTCGTCACGTGCTGCTCGAGGCGCGCGCGCTCGTTCGCGCTGAAGGTCTCGACGGGGTACTCCACGGGGGCGGGAGGGTACCGCGCAGCGCGGCGCGATCAGGCTCAGTCGCCCTGCTCGGCGGCGGCGCGCAGCACCCGCGCGACGACGGCGTCGAGGTCGTCGGTCACGAACAGCAGGTCGAGGTCGGTGAGGTCGATCTTGGCCTCGCCGGCGACGCGCGTGCGCAGCCACTCGACGAGCCCCGACCAGTACGCGGTGCCGACCAGGATGACCGGGAAGGAACGGATCTTCTGGGTCTGGATGAGGCACAGCGCCTCGAACAGCTCGTCGAGCGTTCCGAGGCCGCCCGGCAGCACGACGAACGCGTTGGCATAGCGCACGAACATGACCTTGCGGCAGAAGAAGTAGTGGAAGTCCAGCGACTGGTCGACCCACTCGCTCGCTCCGCCCTCCTCGAACGGCAGATCGATGTTCAGCCCGATGGAGTGGGCGCCGGCCTCGCTCGCGCCGCGGTTGGCGGCCTCCATCGCGCCGGGCCCGCCGCCGGTGATGACCGCAAAGCCCGCTGCGCCGAGCCGGCGGCCGAGGTCGCGGCCGAGCTCGTACTCGGCGCTGCCGGGCGGCGTGCGCGCCGAGCCGAAGACCGACACGCCGCGGTGCACGCCGCGCAGCTTGCGAAAGCCCATCGCGAGCTCCGCCGCCATGCGCGCCACGCGCATCGCATCGGTGATCTCGCTCTCGACAGCGGCGTGCTGCGCACCGATGAGCTCCTCGTCCGGGGTCCTAGGTCTGCGCGGGTCCACCCAGCGAGGGTAGAGGCGCGTCCGCCTCGGCCGCGACGCCGAGCGTCGCGTGCTGGCGATCGCCGGGCCGCGGGTCGGCGAGCGCCAGCGCCTGCGGCAGCCGCTTGTCGGCCTTGATCCGCCACTCCGTGAGCGGCTGCAGGAGCCCGCGGAAGGCGAGCGCGCCGCCGACGTAGCGCGGCGCCCACAGGCGTGCGGAGCGGCGCTGCACGCCGCGCTCGATCGCGTCGATCGCCTGCGACAGCGGCGCCGGCGTGGCGACGAACGACGGCATCGCCGACGTCAGCTGCTGCGTCGACGGGTGCGCGAAGCTGCCCCTGACGAGGTCGGTGTCGATGAAGCCGAAGTACGCGCAGCCGACCCGCGCGCCGCTCGGCGAGAGCTCCACGCGCAGCGCGTCGGTCATCGCCTCGACGCCGGCCTTCGAGGCCGCGTAGGCGCCCATCAGGGGCGCGTGCGAGGCGGCGGCCAGCGACGCGACGTTGAGCAGGTAGCCGCGGTTGCGCACGATCTCGTCGAGCACCGCGCGGTCGGTGCGCCACACGCCGAGCAGGTTGACCTCGATCGTGCGCTCGAACCGCTCGCGCGGCATCGTCGCCATCCGGCCCAGGAACTGCAGCCCAGCGTTGGCGATCGCCACGTCGATCGAGCCGAAGCGCGCGACGGTGCCCTCGACGGCGGCCACGACCGCCTCGTAGTCGGTGACGTCGGCCTGAAACCAGGCGGCGCGCCGGCCGAGCCGCTCGGCGAGCGCCGCCAGCTTCTCGGGCTCGAGACCTACGAGCGACACGTTGGCGCCGGCCGCGTGCAGGCGGTGCGCGACGGCGGCGCCGATCCCGCGCGCCGCGCCGGTGACGAAGACGGTCCGCCCGGCAACGTCGAAGCGAGGGCGCGTGATCATGCGCTCTCCGCTGCGGTCGCGGGCACGCCGGCGGCGTGGCGCAGCAGGTAGGGGCGGGTGTCAAAGCGCCGCGTGCGGTAGCGGAAGCGGAACGTGTAGTCGGGCCACAGCACGGGGT
>DATMJM010000271.1:0-2234 GCA_035553935.1 Solirubrobacteraceae bacterium | reverse complement strand
TCGTAGACGTACTCGTCGATGTCGAAGGTGGTCAGGATCAGCACCCGCGTCGCCGAGGGACTCGCGACGCGGGTGCTGATCCTGACCACCTTCGACATCGACGAGTACGTCTACGAAGGGCTGCGCGCCGGCGCGAGCGGGTTTCTGCTCAAGGACGCGTCGCCCGAGCAGCTGATCGCGGCCATCCACGTCCTCGACGAGGGCGAGGCCGTCCTGGCCCCCAGCGTGACGCGGCGTGTCGCCTCGAGGCCGTCGACGTTCGGCATGCGGATGTCCATCAGGACGACGTCGGGCGAGAACCGACGCACCGCCGCGATCGCCTGCTCGCCGTCGGCGGCCTCCCCGACGACGTCGATGTCCGGCTCCTCGTTGAGCAGCGAGCGAAAACCGGCGCGGACCATGGCCTGGTCGTCGGCGATGACCACGCGGATGCTCATCGCCCGGGAATCGGCAGTCGCGCGCGAACCATGAAGCCGCCGCCGTCACGCGGCGCCGCCTCGAGCGCGCCGCCGTAGAGCGACACACGCTCGCGCATGCCCACGAGCCCGTGCCCGCCGCCGTCCGTGCCGGCGCCCGCCCCGCGGCCGTCGTCGCTGATCTGCAGCTCGAGCTCGCGCTCGCCGAACACGACGCCGATCTGCGCGCGGGCAGGACCGGCGTGCTTGAGCACGTTCGTCAGGGCCTCCTGCACGATCCGGTAGGCCGCCAGGTCGACACCCGGCGGCAGCGGCCGGCTGCGCCCCGCGACGTCCAGGTCGACGACGAGGCCGGTCTCGCGCAGCTGGTCGACCAGCCGCGGCACCTGATCGATGCCCGGCTGCGGCGCGAGCGCCGGGCCATCGTCATCGGTGCGCAGGAGGCCGAGCATCCGGCGCATCTCGCCGAGCGCCTGGCGCGCCGTGTCCTCGATCCCCGACAGCTCTGCGGCCTCGGCCGGGCGCTCGTGGCGCAGTCGCCGCCGGACCGATCCCGTCTGTACGGCGATGACGCTGATCGAGTGCGCGACCACGTCGTGCAGCTCGCGCGCGATCCGCGCGCGTTCCTCCGCCACCGCCGCGCGCGCCTGCTCCTCGCGCTCGCGCTCCAGTCGGTCGGCGCGCTCCTCCAGGTCGCTGGCCTGCGCCGACCGCTCGCGCACGGTCAGCGCCAGCACCCACACGACGCTCACGATCCCGCCGACGAACACGAAGTCGCCGAAGCCGGACGGCTCGTCGGGCTCCGACAGGATCGCGATCTCGAGCGCCAGCAGGACGCCGAGCAGCGTCAGGCCGAGCAGCAGCCCGCCGACGGCGCGGCGCCGGTCGCAGTACGAGCCCACGGCCGCGAAGGCGACCAGCAGGACGAGCATGATGTATGTCGAGTCGAGCGCGTGGCCCGCGGCGGCCATGAGCAGCAGGGGCACGAAGACGACCGCCACGACGGCGACCGGTGCCACCCGCCGCCACGCGAGCGGCACGGTCATCGCGAGCGCCGCCGCCGCGAACGCGGGTCGAGGGTCATAGCCCCGCGTCGACCACGTCTCGACCTGCGCGATCGCCGCGATCGCCGCGGCGACGAGCAGGTCAGACCGCCGTGGTCCGCGCAACAGGATCGAGGCGAGCGCTGTCACCGATGCGAGCGTAGAGCCGTGACGGGCAGCGCGCATCGCTCCCGCGGACGAGCTTCGGCGCCGAGAAGATCGACCGTGCGGACGAGGCGCAATCGCACGCGCGGGCCATGACGCGCCGCGACGGCGACCGTACGGTCGCCTCAAACCGACCAGGAGCCCCACATGCTGCGCACTTCCCTCACCGCCCTCGCCGTCGCCCTCGCCGCTCTGCTGAGCCTCGCCGGCTGCGGCGACGACGACGATGACGACAAGGCCGCGCGGCAGGCGGCGACCGCCGCCGTCGCGGACCCCGCTCGATACTGCACGCTGACGCGCGAGCTCGACGCCGACGGCGAGAGGTTCTTCGCGGCGCTGGGCCGAGACGCGACGCCGAAGCAGTTCGAGGCCGCCGAGCGCCGGTTCATCAAGGCCTCGCAGCCCAAGCTCGACGAGCTGCGCCGGGTTGCGCCGCGGCAGATCGCAGGCGACGTGCAGAAGCTGCTCGCGGGGATGCAGCAGCGCGCGGGGCTCGAGCCGGCGGCCCCGGTCTCCGAGGCACAGGCCACCGCGGCCGAGGAGCGCATCCGGGCTTACGAGAAGCGCACCTGCCCCGCGTGACGGCGGATCTCCGCGATCGGCCGCGGCG
>DATMJM010000270.1:0-6816 GCA_035553935.1 Solirubrobacteraceae bacterium | reverse complement strand
CGACTGGATCGCGTCGAAGAAGGCGATGAAGCTGTTGACGACCGCCATGACCCCCGTCGGGTCGAGCAGGCTGAGCAGCCGCGTCGTGACCGCGGACACGATGCGGGTCATGATCCAGTCCTTCGCCATCGTCAGCAGCGTGTCCCAGAGGCCGCTGAGCTGGTCGGACACGAAGCGCCAGATCGCCGCCAGCCCCTCGCGCTGGACGTCGACGATGAACTCCCAGGCGCCGCTCAGCCGGTCCAGCGCGCCGCGGATCATCGCGACGCGCTCGGGGCCGATGTGCTGGCCGAGCTTCGTCCACAGGTACTCGACCGTGAGCCCCAGCACCTGGAAGACGAGGTCGAGGACCGACCCCAGCGAGAAGTCCACCGGAAGCCGGATGCCGAGCTGGCCGAGGCCGCGGAACAGCCAGCTGACGAGCCCCTGGGTGAGGTGCCCGACGATGTCGCCGAAGAAGCTCGAGAAGCCGAGCTTCACGGCCTCGAGCATGTTCAGCAGGAAGGCGACCGGATCGCGCTGGATGTCGTCGATCGCCTGGACGGCGCCTGCGATGACCCGCCCCAGCAGGTCGCTGGGGAAGTTCATCAGCGCCAGGACGAGCGTGACGACGACCTCGATGACGACGCCCACGAACTCGACGAGCCGCGCCAGCGGCTCGCCGAACAGCGCCAGGATGCGATCGAACGCGCCGATCGGGTCGAGCAGGTCGTCCAGCGTCAGCGTGTCCCAGATGCCGACGAAGATCCCGGTGATCAGCTCGAGGGAGATCCCGAGCCGCGACATCTCGGACTCGATGCGCTCCGCCGCCTGGTCGATCACGCCGGCCTCGGCGAGCTGGTCGAACGTCGCCGCGCCGCCGGGCATCAGTGTGATGAAGCCGCGGATGAGGTTGCGCGCCGTGCGCTCGACGGCCTCGCCTGTGAACGGGTCCTGCCCGAGGATGACCGTCAGCAGCTCGTAGCCGGGGACGTCGTGCGCGTGCTCGCTGAGCCAGTCCAGCAGCGACTGCTTGACGAGCGCGAGGATCTCGACGATGAGCGTGGCGGCGAACTCGCCGACGCGCCCGATCAAGCCGAAGGCGCGCTCGGCGAGCGCCGCCAGGTTCGCCGGCAGGTCGGGCAGGTTCTGCGGTGAGATCGCCGCCCAGGCGTCGCTGAAGAGCGTTCCCAGCTCGCCGACCAGGTCCCGGAAGGCGGCCAGCTGCGTGTCGAGCCAGTCGGCGGTCTCCTGCAGCGTGCCGCGCTCCTGCATCTGCTCGAGTCGCTCCTCCTCGCCGATCAGGCGCAGGAAGTCGGCGATGATCTCGACGGTCTCGGCCTCGACCGGCTCGCCACGCAGCGGGTCGTGGCGCAGGACCTTCTTCGTGAGGTCCCAGACCGGCTTGATCGCGGGCGTCTGTAGCAGCGGCTCGGCGACCTCCGCGACGACGGAGCGGACGAGCTCGATGACGCGGTCGACGATCGAGGAGACGAAGCGCGCGACGTCGCGCAGCAGGGCCTCGACGAGCCGCCGGACGATCGCGACGTTGCCCGCGATGCCGTTGGTGACGGAGAACTCCTCCCAGGCCGCGTCGATGTCGCGAGCGATCCGGGCGAGCGTCAGGTCGTTGGCCGCCAGGCCCTCGGAGATGACGGCGAAGACGTCGCCGAGCACGTCGATCGCCGACAGCAGCGGGCCGACCGCGGCGCCGAACGGGCCGTAGGTCAGCAGCGTCTCGACGAGCTCCTCGCGGCTCGTGGTCGCCGGCCGGCCGGTCAGCAGGTCCTGGCCGACGATCGTCGTCAGGATCGAGTAGCCGGGGATGGCTCGCACGGCCGAGCGGACGCCGTCGAGGATCCAGTCCGGGACGAAGTCGCTGACGCCGAGGCGCTGCAGCGTCGCGCGCGCCCCCGCGCTGGACGCCTGCTGGGCGACGTGCGCCGCCTCGTGGGCGATCAGCCCGACGTCGGCGGGCGACGCGCCGGCGGCGAGGTAGATCGTCGCTCCGGCGGTGAACGCGCGCGCGCCGATGTCGCGCGCCGCGGCCGCGGCGTCGGGCTCGCAGCGAACGCGGACGTGGCCGAGGTCGAGGCCGACGTACGGCTCGATGCGGGCGCGCACGGCATGGTCGAGCGGCCGTCCGCCGCCGCACTGCAGCGCGGCCTGCACCGTCCCGGGCAGGCCGGCGGCCGGGAAGCAGGGCGGGCCGCGCTGGTTGGGGGAGGCACGCGGCCGGGCGGACGGCGGCGAGGCGGTGACCGGGAGATGCGGCGAGGCGTCGCACAGCACGCGGGCGGCGACGGCGTCGGCCTCGCGCTCGCAGGCGTCGCCCGCGCGGCTGACCGCGAGCTTCGCCTGGATCGGCGGTGCGCCGGCAGCTGCTCGGCTGCACTCGGCGTGCTCCCTTCGGCTCCATGTGCGGGGGAGGGCGCGCTGCGCGGAGATTGAAGTCGGTTCGACCGCGGCCACCGCCGGTGGGCCGCGCGCGTGGGGCTCGATGCGCGCGACCGGTGCGCCGGCGTCGCTCCGGCCGCCCTTCGACGCCTCGATGCGGACCAGCGGGCGGGCATGCTGCTGGCCGCTGCCGCCGCCGGGCCGCACGCGCGACCGGCCGCGCTCGCCACCCGGCGCAGCCGCGCGCACGCCGCGGCGCCGCCGCGCGCTGCCGGGTCCGGCCGCCATCCAGGCCGCCGCATCGACGTCCGAGACGAGCTGGTCGACGCGCGGCTCGGGTTCGACCGGCACGGCCGCCGCCTCCCCCGGCCGCGAAGCGTGCGCGCCGCCGGCGAGGGCCTCGCTCGGCTCGGCTCGCGCGGGCTCGGGGGCGTCCGCCGCCGGCGCCGGCCCCACGGTCGCCGCCGCGAGCGCCCGCGCCGCGATGCGCGACCGCATCGTCGGGGCCGGCGCGTCCGCCGGCCGGGCGCCGGCCACGGTCGGCGGCGGTTCAGCGGCGCGCGCCGGGACGCCATGCTGCGGCGCGGGCGCGCGGGCGGGCTTTGCGACCTGCGCCGCGGGCTGCTCGGTCTCGGGGGCGTCCGGATCGGGCTCGGGCGCGTGCAGGCGCCGCGACGACGCCTCGATGCGATCGCGGGTGGTGGGCGGCAGCGGCCGACCGCCCGACCGCGCGGCGCCGACCGCGTCGTGCGCCGGCGCGGCTGGCCGGGGACGTGCACGGGCCGCCGGCTCGGCGCGCTTGGAGCTCTGCGCGTGCGGCGCGGTCCGCGGCGATCGGCTCACCGCGCCCGGAGCCTCCTGCGATCGCCGTGCCTCGTCGCGCGCATCACCGGTGCGCCGCGATCGGTCCGTAGAAGCCGCCCACCACGGCGCGGCCCTGGAGCACCTGCATGCGGATCTCGAGGTGGTGGGCCAGGAAGCGCTCGCGCCACAGCTCGCAGACGCGGCCGTACTCGCGCCGCGTGAGCGACCGCCCCAGCAGGCTCGAGATCGTCGCCTGGTCGACGGGGCGGTTGTGCTCGGCGTGGTCGAAGAGGTCGGTGAACGCGGCGCTTGCGTTGAGGCCCAGTTCGCGGAGGTACTTCTCGAGGTCCTTGGACTCGTCGTAGACGACTGTCACGTCGTAGCCGATGACGTTCTCCGGCGAGTAGTGCGGGCCGCTCGTGGCGGGCCGGGCGTCGAGGTTCTCGCGCGCGGTCCGCTCGCCGTAGTCGCGCATCTCGCGGTTGGCGGCGTCGGAGATCATCGCGAGGTTGTCGTCGCCGCCCGTGCCGCCCAGCGCCCTGGCCAGCAGGTGCCCGCGCTCGTAGCGCCGCCCGTCGAAGCCCGCCGTGCGCCGGCCTGGCGGGTTGCCCGCCGCCGCCGCGCCGTGGCGCCACGAGGCGATGCAAAGCTGTGCCCGCACGCCGGTCTGGCGTCGATGACTGATCGTCCCCTTGGGCGCGGCGGAGTGCTGTGCCATGACCCACCCGGTGCCGGGCAGGCCATGCGTCGTCGCGAGCGACTCGAGCCGGTTGCGCAGCGTCACGAGCAGCTCGTGCAGCTCGGGCACCTGCCGGTCGGCGTCGGCGCGCGCGATCGCAGCCAGGCGGACGTCGGTGAACGTCTCGATCGCGCCGAGATCCGCCTCGATCGCCATCGCCCTGGCCTGCAGCGGTCCGCCGGCGGCCACGAACGGCGTGACGTACCACCCCCTGATCTCGCCGATGCGCATGGGTATGAAGTCGGGCTCGAAGCTCGCCATCAGCACCTGCGGCCGGCCGTCGGCGATCTCGCCGCGCACCTCGTGGCTCTCGCGGCCGAAGCGCAGCGACAGCCGCTCGCCGGCGTCGGCCGACGCGGCGCGGTCGCCCGCGGCATCCGGCGCGCCGGCGGCGACGTCGGACGCGGGCGCATGCTCGACCTTCGCCCTGACCCAGTCCCTGCCGGCTTGCACCTTGGCGTTCGCCCACGCCCTGCCGGCCTCGACCTTGTCGCGCGCCAGCGCGGCCATGCCGCCGAACGTGCGCTGGAACGCGCGCGCGACGCCGATCACGACGCTGTCGATGGCCCTCTCGACCGGCCGGCGGACCACCGCGACGATCGACTTGACCTTCTCGGAGATGCCACCGAGGCCCAGCAGGCTCGCCAGGAAGCCGATCGCCAGCGGCAGCGCCTTGGCCAGCGCTCCCTCCACCTTCTCCTCGGCGGCGCCGAGGTTGCCCTTCGCGATCGCGCCGACCGAGTCGAGGATCGCGTCGACGAACGCCATCACCTGCTTGGCACGGTCGACGATGAACATGACGATCTCGTAGATCGCCTTGCAGGCCTTGATGAACGCCGCGACGGGGTTGAGCAGGCCGATGATCCAGGCGATCCCGCCCTTGATCACCCGCTCGACGATCCACTCCTCGAGCTTGCCCAGCACGGTGTCCTTGAGGTCGGCGAGCTTGCCTGAGACGAGCTCCCACAGCCCGCCGAGGCCAGCGCTCGCAAGCGTCTTGAACAGCTCGACGGTCTGCTCCATGCGGGCGACGACGGGCTCCCCGACGATCCGTGCGACCCGCGCGCGGACGTTGGCGTACGTCAGCCCGATGACCTGCGTCACCAGGTCGAGCGCGCCCGCGCCGTCGAGCCGCGGCGGCAGCCTGATCCCGGCGCCTGCGAGCGTCCCGAACAGCCAGTCGACGAGCGCGTTGCTCAGGTGCGTCGCGATCCGCGACACGAAGCGCTTGAGGCCGCCCATGACGCCGTCGACCAGGTTGGACAAGAAGCCGATCGGGTCGGCGATGATGTCGCCGACGACCTCGGCCGCCCGGGCCAGCACGCGCAGCAGCATCTCG
Organism: Solirubrobacteraceae bacterium; assembly: GCA_035553935.1. Lineage (GTDB taxonomy): Bacteria > Actinomycetota > Thermoleophilia > Solirubrobacterales > Solirubrobacteraceae > CADCVQ01. The sequence goes on along the minus strand of DATMJM010000270.1, from coordinate 1,558 downwards.
CCGAGCGCGATGATCGTCTTGATGACGCCCACGACGGCGTCGAGCGCCCTGTCGACGAGCCCCCTGTTGGCCGCCTGCAGCTCCTCGATGCGCGCGTCGAGCGCGTCGCGCGACTCGACATAGCGGCGCGCTACGGCGTCGACCAGCGCGTCCTGCTTGGCGTCGACCTCCGAGCTGAGCTCGTCGAATCGGTCCTCCAGCCGCCCCTGCGCCTGCTCGCCCACCGCTCGCAGGTCCTCTGGCAGCGCCTCGACGTACGCCCGCACCTCGGCGCGCCCCTCGACGATCCGCGCGCGCGCCGCGGTCAGCTCGCTGCCGACTGTGCTCGCGATGCCCTCGATGACGGCATCCATCGCCGCCAGGTAGTCGGCGCGGCCCTGCTCGTAGAACTCGTTGACCTCGTCGGGCATCCCGAAGAGCTTGTCCTTGGCCCAGAGCAGGCCGCCGCCGAGCCGGTCGTACCGCGCGCGCTTGTAGGCGCGCATCCGGTCGTCGACGTAGTCCTCGAAGCGCGTGCGGGCGACCTCCTCGCCGCGCGCGAACTGCTCGTCGACCGTCGCGTCGAGTTCATCGAGGATCGCCCCGACGTCGGCCTTCGCCGCCTCGTAGATCGCCTCGATCTCGCCGGCGACGCGCGCGTGCTCGGCCTCGTGCGCGCGCTTGGCGTCCTGCTTGTCGCCCAGCACCCGACCGAGCGCGCCGGCGCGCTCGCCGTGCATGCCCTGAAGCTGCGCGGCGGCGTCCGCCGCGGCGCCCTCGCGACCCTGCGCGAGGATCGCCTCCTCCTGCAGGCGGTACTGGCCCGGCGCGGTCGCGGCGTGGTCGCGGGCGCGCTGGCGGGCGTCCAGCGCGGCGCTGAAGTCCGGCTCGTTGGAGCGCGCGATCTGCTCTTCGGTGATGTTCGCGGCCGCCAGCTCGCCGTCGATCCGCGCCGGGCCGGCGGAGAGGTCGGTCTGCTCGGCGGGGTGCGGACCGGGCTGCGCGCCGGCCGCGCCGACGGTCGCAGGCGCGGGCCCGGTCTCGTCGTCGACCATCTCGGCGACCGGCTTGGGCTCCGCCTTGGAGAGGTCGGGCGCGGCCTCCGTCGCCGCCTGGATGTCATGCTCGGAGCTCTCCTTGCCCGCCTGCACGAGCGCGCCGATCTGCGCCGTCGCCGTGCCGACGGCGCCGGATTGCTTGAACTCGTCGGCATCCTCGAGCGTGGCCGGCGTGGCGGCCTCGACCGCGCGCTTGACGGCGGCGACGAACGCCCGCGCGTCGAAGACGCCGGGCTCCTGCTCGCCCATGACCTCGACCTGGGCTGCCGCCGCCTGGCTGGAGAGGTCGTTGTCGGGAGCGAGCGCCGCGCCGAGCGCCGTCGCGGCTCCCTCGGCGGCGGGCTGATGGGCCTTCGTCGTGGCCGCCACGCGCTGCGTGCGCTGCATCATGGCCTGGAAGCCGGGCTCGTCCTCGGGCTCGCGCACGGCGACGGGCGCGGCGGCCGGCTCGGCGGCGGCCGCTTCGGCCGCGGGGACCGTCACGGGGGGCGGCGCTCGCTCCCGACAACGACCTCTCCAGC
>DATMJM010000269.1:0-3702 GCA_035553935.1 Solirubrobacteraceae bacterium | reverse complement strand
GAGGCGACGGTCGACGCGGCACTCGCGCTCGACGACGACGATGCCCCGAAGACCATCGCTCCGCGGCTGACGTTCTCGCGCGCGGCGCTCACGGATTTCGCCGACCGCGTCGCCAAGCGGGTGGACCGCAAGGCGCGCGATGCCGACATCCAGTGGCGCGACGGCAAGCTCGATCGCACGCGCGCGCGCAAGGGCATCGCCGTTCGGCGATCCGACCTCGTCGCGAAGCTCGAGAAGGCGATGTCGAGCGCGACCGCCGCGCGCGAGATCGACGTTCCGGTGCGCGTCGACGAGCGCCCCGACCGCACGTTCGAGGACCTCGTCAAGCGCTATCCGACGGTCATCGCCATCGACCGCGACGCCAAGCGACTGCGCCTCTACAAGAACCTGCAGCTCGAGCACAAGTACCGCATCGCGGTCGGCAAGGCCGGCAACGAGACGACGCCGGGCAGGTACAAGATCCAGACCAAGCAGCTCAACCCGGCCTGGCACGCGCCCAACAGCGACTGGGCGGGCGAGCTCGCCGGCAAGACGATCCCGCCGGGCGATCCGCGCAACCCGCTCGAGGCACGCTGGATGGGCTTCCACGACGGGCAGGGGATCCACGGCACGAGCGACATCGCGTCGCTCGGCGGCGCGGCCTCGCACGGCTGCATCCGCATGTCCGTGCCCGACGTCAAGGAGCTGTACGACAAGGTGGAGAAGGGGACCCCGGTCTTCGTGCAGTAGACGCCTGTGCTGATCGCGATCCTGTTCGGCATCGCCGCGTCCAGCGCGCTGGTGATCGGCTCGCTGCTGGGGTCGCGCTGGGATCCGCCGCGGGAGGTCACGGGCGTGCTGCTCGCCTTCGCCAGCGGCGCGCTCATCTCGGCGCTCGCGTTCGAGCTCTTCGAGGACGCCTACGAGCTCGGCGGCGCGGCACGCTCGGGGCTGGCGCTGCTCGCTGGCGCGGCCGCGTTCGTGGCCTCCGACAGCGCGCTCGACAAGTACATGACCGAGTCGCTCGTCGGCGCGGCGGCGATGCGCCGCGAAGGCCGCTCGGCGGACCGTCGCGTCGACGTGGGCGCTGTGCGCCGCACTGCTCGCCGTCGCGGTGGTCGCCGGCCGCGCGCTGGCGGAGCCGCTCGACGACGAGGTCCTCGCCGTGGCGCTCGGCTTCGCCGGCGGCGCCGTGCTGGCATCGCTTGCCGACACGCTCATGCCCGAGGCCTTCGAGCAGGGACGCCCGCTCAACGCGTTCGCGACGACGGCCGGCTTCTTCTTGTCCTTCGTGCTGGCGGCGTGAGCGGCAGGTCAGCGCACGCGGCGCGCGTCGATCGGCGTCCAGCGCAGGCCGGAGCGACGCACGACGGCGCACGGCGGCGTCACGACCGCCGGGTCGCCGCCGCCGCAGGCGACGGCCGACGGGACGTGGTAGTCCGCGGCGCCGCTCCACGTCCAGCCGGTCCAGGCCTCGCTGGCGCCGACATGCGTGTAGTCGCCGTTGGAGATTCGGTAGCGGATCGCGCCGGAGTCGCTCGTGCTACAGCCGGCCGGATCGCCCTGGCAGGCGCGGAAGAACGCGACGCGGCCCTCCGCGATCGACGGCCCCAGGTAGGTCTGGCCGCCGAGCCCGGTGTTCATCGCCGCCACCTGTCGCGTGTCGCTGCGCGCGACGTTCGTGAGACGGATCTCGTTCTGCCGGAAGCCGGGGAAGTCGTCGGGCTGATAGGTCCAGCTCTGCGCGATCCATCGTCCCCAGAGCTCCATGCTGCGCAGGATCGCGTCCTCGATGCGCCGGCAGTCGGGCGGGTCGATCGCCCCGCAGCGGCGCTGCGGTAGCCCTGCGAGGCGCTGCGACGGCCGGCTGCGCGGCGCAGCGAGCAGCTTCGTGTAGGGCACGACCTGGTGAGGCCCGTAGCGGCGACCGAACACCAGGCGCCCCTTCCACACGCTCGGCGCGATCTCGTCGCGATTCGCGGTGTTCGCGTTGCGCACCGGGCGCAGCGTGTCGCCGGGCTCGAAGCCGATCGCGTACAGGTCGCACGAGCCCCGGCACAGCGAGACGACCGCCGAGGGCTTGCCGGCTAGATCCGGTCCGGCATCGGCGTCGAAGACGGCCGGCTGCGGCGCCACGGGCAGGTCGCGGACGGCGCCGGCGCGCCAGGTGCTCAGCCGGTAGGCGGAGCCGTCCCAGCGGCTGAACAGCAGCCATCCGGCGTACTCGTCCAGCGGCGTCGATCGCTGCAGGGAAGCGATGGCGTCGCCTGCGCCCTGTGCCGCCGCGGTGCTCGCGCATCCGATCGACAGCAGGACGGCGACGACGGCAGCGGTCAGGCGCCGAGAACGCACGCGGACAGCATCCCACGCCCGCCGGCGGGGCAACGTCCCGTGCCGATGTCCTGTCGCTGCGATGACGGTGAAGCGTTGACAGCGCAGCGGGTAGGTGATGTCCAGACGCACACGGCAACGACCGCACGTCGAGGAGGCAGACGAGATGAGCACCGAGGGACCAATCGGCAACCGCTACGAGATCATGATCGAGGAACAGACCCACCCGTGGGGCAGGAGCACGATCTCCACACCGGAGATCCGCACGCTCGGGCGCCTTCCCGACGACTGCGCCGTCGTGGCGGTCGACCTCTCCGACGGCAGCGAACGTGAGCTCGACGAGAGCGACGTCCACGAGCTGCCGCCGCTCGAGCCCGGCAAGGACATCGCGAAGCGCATGAACTTCAAGCGCGGCTCCTGACGCGTTTCGGCGGAGGTCTGCCGGGTAGGAGGTCGCGCAGCGCGACGGTCGATGTGGCGGGACGCCGATCGCCGTCGTGCCGGTTCGCGCTGCCTGCACCGCCATGCGGCGCCGACCAGCAGATCGCAAGCAACAGAAGGAGTAATGGATGCGCAAGCCTCTCATGGCGCTTGCCTGTGTCGCCGGCGTCACGGCGCTCGTCGTGGCCGGCCCCGCCGGTGCGAAGCGCCACACGTCGTCGCCGAAGGCCCTCAGCGGCGGGGTGAAGATCAGCGTGCACACCCACAGCAACAACGATCCCGTGTTCCCCGGCCTGCTGTTCCCGTCCGAGCGACTGTCGTACGACTTCGCGCAGGCAGACAGCTTCAGCTACTCCTCGCGTACGTGCGCCGGGCGGGCGCCCTTCAACGAGATCGGGCTCGACTTCAGGCCCGACTATCCCGGCATCGACGACGCGACCGGCACCGCGGCCGTGCGTCACCGCGCGGAGGGGACCGTCACCAGGCTCACCGGCAACGGCGACAAGGGAACCATCGAGGGCACCATCACGAGCGTCGTCTGCGTGACCGAGAACGGCGTACGGACGGAGAGCGGCGACGCCATCGTCAGCGACTACCGCGCGAAGTTCCGGCGCACGTCGGACAACGAGGTGCAGCTCACCGGCCGCTTCGTGTTCTCTCCCACCGAGAGCACCGGCACGTTCGCCGGCCTCACGGGCGGCGGCTCGCTGAAGGCGATCCTCACCTGCCTCCCCCACGTGCGCGACCCATCCGAGCCGACGTGCCGGCAGCGCGGTGACTTCACCGACTTCGTCGGGCTGCGCGGTGATACGGCCGCGCCGGTGGGCGAGACCACGCCGGGGATGATCGGCCACTACCGCGACGCCACGGTCGCCGGACGCTGACCCGAACCGGCGAGCCCGAGGCTCGCCACGCAAGCAGGTCCCATGGACGCCCCGGCCACGCCCGGGG
>DATMJM010000268.1:0-5206 GCA_035553935.1 Solirubrobacteraceae bacterium | reverse complement strand
GATCGAGCCGCCGTACAGCATCACGGCGGGCAGGTTCAGGCGCGCGAGCGCCATCACGGTGCCCGGGATCGTCTTGTCGCAGGCGCTCAGCGCGACGATGCCGTCGAAGAGGTGGCCGCGGGCGACGAGCTCGATCGAGTCGGCGATCACCTCGCGCGACACGAGGCTGGTCTTCATCCCGCTCGTGCCCATCGTGATCCCGTCGGAGATCGCGATCGTGTTGAGCTCCATCGGCGTGCCGCCGGCGAGACGGATGCCCTCCTTGACCTTCGCGGCGAGCGCGCGCAGGTGGAAGTTGCAGGGCATCGTCTCGATCCACGTCGACGCCACGCCGATGATCGGCTTGCTCAGCGCCTCGGCGTCGAAGCCGATCCCGTGCAGGTACGCGCGTGCGGGAGCGCGCGCGGGGCCCTCGGTGAGGGCCCGCGAGTTGTGTTTCGGATCGAGCTTGCCGTTCGTGCTCACGGGGAGCGAACACTATCCGCGCCGTGCCGGCGGTCGCGGAGCCGTGCCTGCTCCCACTGGCCCAGGCGCCAGAGGTCGCGCTTGACCTGCTTGGGGTCGACCTGCCGGCCCGGCAGGTGCATGTTCGCGGTCGCGATGAGGCGGCGCTCGTCACCGGTCAGCGCCATCCACTTCGCCAGCACGTCGTCCGAGTCCGGCAGCCGCGCCGAGCCGTACGGCCGCGTCTCGTCAGGGAAGGTCACGCAGTACTCGCTCAGCAGCCGGCGCGTCTGCGGCAGGAACGCGACGATCGGCTTGTGCGGGTAGATGAGGTAGGCATACGCCGCGCCGCGGCCGTCGTGACCCTCCATCGGACCCTCCGACAGGCCGCCCCAGACCCGGATGAAGCCGAGGTCGCTGTACATCGCCCACTCCTCCTCGTCGACGCACGAGCGCAGCAGCGCCCGCGCGCGCTGCTCGGCGCGGCGTTCGCGGCCGGGATCGTAGCCCTCGACCTCGATTCGCGCGCGGCGTGCTCGCCAGCAAGCGATCTTCTCGGCCGCGACCGGCCACGCAACCTCCCACAGCAGGACGAGGACCACGATGACGCTGGCGCTGATCGCAAGCAGCATGACTGGCCGAACCTAGCGGCCGCCGGCCGCGCGCGGAAAGAAGATCACGCGATCGGCGTCCGCGGGGACGTCGTCGAAGCTCGAGACCATGCGCCCCTGCCGGCGTCCACCGGAGCCCGCCGTCGGCACGGCCGCCCACATCCCGGCATCCAGCTGCGCGCGGAACTCCTCGACGAGCTCGTCGTGTTCCTCCGGGACGTCGACGTCACCCTCTGCGATGAGGACCTCGCCATGACCGGGCTTCATCCGGAGAAAGCGCACAGGGCGCGATTATGGCAAAGCGGCCACGCCGCCAGGAAGCGAATCGGCCGCGCGACCTAGCCCCGCTGCGCCAGCCCGAAGACGTCGACCGGACCGGCGCCCGACCCGAGCTCGCGCAGGCCGTTCGCGACGGCCTGCGCGGCGATCCGGCGCGCCGCGCGCGCCGCGCCCAGCGGATCGTCGCCCAGCGCCAGGCGCGCGGCGAGCGTCGAGGAGTGCGTGCAGCCAGAGCCGTGCGCCGCTCCGTCGGGATGGCGCTCACCCGCCAGCTCGGTGAGTGTGGCGCCGTCGTAGAAGAGGTCCGTGGCCGCTTCACGGTGGCCACCCGTGACGACGACGTTGGCGCATCCGAGCATGTGCAGCGAACGGACCAGGTCGATGCCGTCCAGCCGCTCGTCAGCGCACAGCACCCGTGCCTCGGCGAGGTTCGGCGTGATGATGGTCGCGCGCGCGACGATCGACGCGCGCAGGAGATCGACGGCGTCGGGCGCCAGCAGGCGGGCGCCCGACTCGGCAACCATGACCGGGTCGTGGACGACGGGCGTGCCCGGCGCCAGCTCGTCCAACGCCTCCGCGACAGCCTCGATGGTCGCCACGTCGCCGAGCATCCCGATCTTCACCGCGTCGATCCCGAGGTCCTCTGCGACCGCGCGGATCTGGCCCTTGACGATCTCCGGCTCGACCGGCTGGACCGCGCTGACGCCGACGGTGTTCTGGACCGTTATCGCCGTGATCGCCGTTGTCCCGTGCACGCCGGCTCGCGCGAACGCCTTGAGGTCGGCCTGGATGCCGGCGCCACCACCGGAGTCCGAGCCGGCGATCGAGAGCGCGACCGGAACGCGGCGGATCGACATGGCGACGAGGATACGGCGCGTCAGACACGTCGCGTCCAGCGCCCTCCGGGACCGCGGCGCACGAAGCCGAGCAGCTCGAGCTCGCCCAGCGCGGCGAGCACGTGCTGTGCCGCGGCGGGCGACGCGGCCAGCGCTGAGACGGTGTCGCAACCGTCCTCGACGCGCCGCAGCAACGTGCGCAGCGGCGCCGCCAGCTCGTCGGAGCGGCGGCCGCTGAGCGCCGTCGCGACCCCTACGCCGAGCACCTCGTCGAGGGCGTCCTGCGCGTCGCGGATCACGAGCGCCCCGTCGCGCAGCAGCGCGTTGGAGCCCGCGCAGCGCGGCGCCGTGACCGGACCGGGCACCGCCCCGACGGCACGTCCGAGCTCCTGTGCGAGGTCGGCGGTGATCAGCGACCCGGAACGCTCCGTCGCCTCGACGACGATCGTCAGCGACGACAGGCCGGCGATCGTGCGGTTGCGCGCGGGAAAGCACCAGCGAAAGGGCTTGAACCCCGGCGGCATCTCCGAGACTGCCGCCTGCGTGCGGATCAGCTCGCGGTGCAGGCTGCGCTTGCTGGCCGGGTACGCGACGTCCGCGCCGCCCGCGAGGACCGTGATCGTGGGGCCGCCGACCTCGAGCGCGCCGGCATGGGCGGCGGAGTCGATGCCCAGCGCCATGCCGCTGACGACGGTGACGCCGGCTGCCGCGAGCCCGCGGCCGAGGCCGCGCGCGACCTCGAGGCCGTCCGCGCCGGCCCGGCGCGCGCCCACAACGCCGGCGGCCGGCACGTCGCGCTCGGCGAGCACCATGAGCCGCGCCGGGTCTCCCGCGACGTGCAGCACCGCGGGGGCGTCGACGGCCTCGAGCATCCGCGGTGGATAGCACTCGTCGTGGCGGCACACGGCGTGCATCGCGGCGTCGCCGAGCCGCTGCCGCGAGCGGGCCGGGTCGAAGGCGGCGTGCTCCTTGGCGATCGCCGCCCGCCGGTCTCCCGCCACGGCATCGAGCAACTCGTCGTCGTGCAGGGCGAGCAGCTCACCGACCCGGCGGCGCTCGTGGCGCGCGCGCTCGACGTGCGCGGCGAGCCGCGCGACGAGCGCCGTTCGCCGCAGGCAGTCATCGCAGGCCCTCATGCCGCCGCCTCCGCGCCGTCGAGCACGTTCTCGTGGCGCAGAGACAGCGCCGCCCGGACGTGGGCGGCGCGGACGCGCGCGCTTGCGTCGAGGTCGGCGATCGTCTGCGCGACGCGCAGGACGCGTCCGTGGCCGCGCGCGCTGAGCGTGCCCTTCGTGTAGGAGTCGAACAGCACCCGGCGTGCGGCCGCGTCGGTGCTGACAAGCGTGGCAACGAGCCGCGGCGTGAGCTCCGCGTTGGTCCGCAGGCCGGTGCCGGCCAGGCGGCGCACCTGCCGCTCGCGTGCCTCGAGCACAGCCTCGCGCGCCTCGCGGGAGGCCGTCCCGCGGTCGCTCTCGAGCGCCTCGGCCGTCGGGCGCGGCATGTGGACGAGCATGTCCATGCGGTCCAGCAGCGGGCCGCTGAGCTTGCGCCTGTGGCGCGCCAGGTCGGCCTCGCTGCAGCCGCAGCGCTGCTCGCCGGCGAAGCCGCAGGGACAGGGATTCGTGGAGGCCACGAGCTGAAAGCGCGTGGGGAACGTCACCGTCCGCTGGCCGCGCACGATCGCCACGGCGCCATCCTCGAGCGGCTGACGCAGCGACTCGAGGGCCGCACGGCTGAACTCCGAGAGCTCGTCGAGGAAGAGGATGCCGTGATGTGCCAGGCTCGCCTCCCCCGGCGCGGGAAGGCTGCCGCCCCCGACGAGCCCCGATGGGGAGATCGAGTGGTGCGGCGCGCGAAACGGCCGCTGCGCCACGAGGCCGTCGCCGGCGTGACGGCCGGTGATGCTGTGGATCCGCGTGACCGCGATCGCCTCCTCGCGCGTCAGCGGCGGCAGGATCGAGATCGCGCGGCGGGCGAGCATCGTCTTGCCGGTGCCCGGCGGACCGGACAGCAGGATGTTGTGCCCGCCCGCCGCCGCGATCGTCATCGCGCGGACCGCCTCGCTGTGACCGCGCACCTCGGCGAGGTCCGGCTCGGTCGTGGCGCGCGGCCGGCCGACCGGCTCCGGCAGCGCGGGCGGCGGCTCGCCTCGCAGGATCGCGGCCACCTGCGACAGGTTCTCGACGCCGGCCACGGCCAGCCCCTCGACGAGCGCCGCCTCGAGCGCGCACTCGCGCGGGACGACGAGCCCCGCGACGCCCGCGCTGCGGGCGCCCTCCGCCACCGTCAGCACGCCGCGGCAGTGGCGCAGCTCGCCGCCGAGGCCGAGCTCGCCGAACACCGCCCAGTGCTCCAGCCCCGCTGCCGGAAGCTGCTCGGATGCGACCAGCACGCCGCAGGCGGTCGCCAGATCGAAGCCCGGCCCGACCTTGCGCAGATGCGCGGGCGCGAGGTTGACGGTGATCCGCCGCTGCGGAAACCGAAAGCCGGCGTTTATGAGCGCGGTCTGCACGCGCTCGCGCGACTCGCGAACCGCGGCATCGCCGCGCCCGACGATCGTGAACGCGGGCAGGCCGCGGCGCAGATCCACCTCTACCGTGATCCGGCGGGACATCAGGCCGTCGAGCGCAAACGTCGTCACATGGGCGAGCATCTGCGGGACCGTAGGCACGATCGTGTGACCCCGCAGCACCTCTGCGTGCCGGTTCTGCGCAGGAATCGCACGGCATCTGCGACGCCGCACAGATGGCACGTTCGCTGCGCGAACTTGTCGCAGACGCGTGCTGAAACGGCACACGCCGCCGCCTAGCGTGGCCGGCGATGGTCATCGATCTGCGCCACCACCTCGGCCGCGTCGGCGAGCGCCTTGCGCGCGAGCATCTCGAGCGCCTCGGCTATCGCGTCGTCGCCGCGAATCACCGCACGCGCTTCGGCGAGCTGGACCTCATCGTCTGCGACGACACGCGGCTGGTCTTCGTCGAGGTCAAGACGCGTCGCGCCGGCGGCCTGGAATCCTCGATGCAGGCGGTCTCCGCG
>DATMJM010000267.1:0-13693 GCA_035553935.1 Solirubrobacteraceae bacterium | reverse complement strand
GCGCTTCGATGTCGGCCGCGGTGACCGATCCGTTGCCCTCCGTGCGCAGCAGGTTCTCGAGCAGGATCTTCAGCGAGAACGGCAGGCGCGCGACCTCGAAGCGCGACGCGAGCGCGTCGAGGCGGAAGATGTCGAATGCGCGCCCACCGACCGTGAGCGTGCTGCGGGCATCGAAGCTGTTCGTGGGCAAGCGATCTCCGGGCGGTTCGGTCGCGCTCGTACGGGGGGTTACCCCTGCGCGAGCGCAGAAGGAATCCATGAGTGTGGCAGCCCCGGCCGGATACCCGCGTGCCGCATCGCGCTGACGACGCCGCGTGCAGTCCAGCCCGGCGACGGCGCGGCTGCCCCGCGTTGCTCCCGAAGATGTCCTCTAGTCTCCAGGACGGGGGGCAGATCAGTGCATGCGCACGCGGCAGCGAGCAACGGCGGGTGGCGCGGGCCGAGCCTCGTGGGGCGCGGCCGCGAGCTTGCACAGCTCGACGAGGCGCTCGAGCGCATGCTGGCCGGGCGCGGGGATCTGCTGCTGCTGACCGGCGAGCCGGGGATCGGCAAGACCGCGCTCGCGCGGGAGTTCGTGGAGCGCGCCGCGACGCGCGGCGCCGGGTGGGCCTGGGGCAGCTGCTGGGAGGGCGGCGGCGCGCCGGCCTACTGGCCCTGGGTCCAGGTCGGGCGCGTGCTGAGCCGCACGACGGACGTCGCCGCGCTGCGTGGCGCGCTCGGGGACGGCGCGCCGTGGGTCGTGCGCATGCTGCCCGAGCTCGCCGGCGCGCTCGGGCCGGCCGCCGAGGCATCGGAGCTGGACTCCGACCAGGCCCGCTTCCGCCTGTTCGACGCGCTCGCGACGCTGCTCGGCGCCGTCGCCGAGCAGCGCCCGCTCGTCGTCGTGCTCGACGACCTGCACTGGGCCGACGCGCCGTCGCTGCTCGCGCTGGAGTTCGTGGCGCGCGCGCTGCCGGACATCCCGCTGCTGGCGATCGCCGCCTACCGGCACGCCGAGGCGCACGCGCGGCCGGACCTCGCGACGCCGCTCGGCGGGCTGGCGCGCGCCGCCAAGCGCCTGCCGCTCGAGGGCCTCAGCCGCGACGAGGTCGGCCGGCTCGCGGCGCTGCGCGCACGTGGCCTCACGTCCGCGGAGCCCGCGCCGATCCCGCCTGCGCTCGTCAGCGCCGTCCACCACGCCAGCGCGGGCAACCCGTTCTTCGTCGACGAGCTCGTGCAGCTGCTGGCGTCGCAGGGACGCCTGCACGACAGCGCCGCCGCCGAGCTGCCGCTCCCGCTGCCCGGCGGCGTGCGCGACGCGATCCGCCGCCGGCTGGACCTGTTCGAGCCGTTCGTGCTGCAGGCGCTCGGTGCGGCGGCCGTGCTCGGCGGCGAGTTCGACCTGCACCCGCTGGCGATCGTGCTCGACGAGCCACCCGAGGCGGTGCTCGCCTCGCTTGACGGACCGCTGCGCGCCGGGATCGTGCAGCCGCGCGACACGCGCCGGTATCGCTTCCACCACGCTCTGGTGCGCGACGCGCTCCTGGAGGGCTTGGGTGCCACCGGCCGCGCGCGGCTGCACCTCGTCGCGGCCCAGGCACTGGAGGAGGTGCATCGCGACGACCTCGAGCACCATCTGGCGACGATCGCCCACCACTACCTGCAGGCCGCGAACGACGGCACAGCCGATCGCGCCGTCGACTACGCCGCGCGCGCCGCGCAGCGGGCCGTCGCGCAGTTCGCCTACGAGGAGGCCGCGCGGCTGTACGAGCGCGCGCTCGACGTCGCGGTCTCGCTGCCGGCTGACGAGGCGCGCGCGTGGCGGCTCTCCCATGCGCTCGGCGAGGCGCTCATGCGGGCCGGCGACGTCGCGGCCGCGCACCGTGCACTGCGCGCGGCGGCCGACCACGCCCGCCGCCTCGAGGATCCCGAGCGCCTCGCGCGGACCGCGCTCGCGAGCACGCTCGGCATGTTCTCGCCGGGCATCGTCGAGCCCGAGCTGGTGGCGGTGCTCGAGGAGGCGCTCGCGCGCATCGACGCGATCGCCGGGCAGGAGCGCGCGCGCCAGCCGGCCGCCGACGCGCTGCGCTGCCGCCTGCGCGTCCAGCTTGCGCTGGCGCTGTACTGGTCGCCGCACCGCGAGCGCCGCGAGCGGCTCGTCGACGAGGCGCTCACGCTGGCGCGTGCGCTGTACACGAGCAGGCCGGCCGGCGATCCGCGCGCGCACCGCATGCTCGGCGAGCGCACGCTGGCGTTCGCGCTCGCGCAGGGGTTCCTCGCCGTGTGGGGGCCCGACACCGTCATGCGCGGGCTGCCGATCTCGATCGAGGCGCTCGAGCTGTGCGAGCGCACCAACGACGTCGAGCTGGCGATGCAGGTGCGCCTGTGGCGCATCAGCCTGCTGCTGGAGCTCGACGACCCGGTCCGCGCCGAGGAGGAGATCGAGGCGTTCGGCGTGACCGCGCGCCGCCTCGGCCAGCCGCGAATGCTCGTCCACGACCCGCTGCACCGTGCGATGGCCGCGCACTTGCGCGGCGACCTGGAGGCTTCCGAGCGCTTCAGCGCGGAGGCCGTCGCGCGGGCGCGGACCGTCCCCGGCTCGATCGCGCCGCTCACCGCCGACGCGCAGGTGTTCCTCCTGCGCCGCACGCAGGGCCGCCACCTCGACCTCGAGCCGCTCGTGCGCAAGAACGCCGATCGCCTGCCGGCGATGCGCCGCTGGCGCTGCGGGCTCGCGCTCGTGCTCGCCGAGCTCGGCCGCACGGACGAGGCGCGCCGCGAGCTCGACCACCTCGCGGCGAACGACTTCGAGGACGTCCCGCGCGACGCGCTCTGGCTCGTCGCCATCTCGCTGCTCGCCGAGCTGTGCGCGCTGCTCGGCGACCGGCCGCGCGCGCGGCGGCTGTACGAGCTGCTCGCGCCCTACGAGTGGCGCAACGTCGTCTCGATGGGAACCGCGTACCTGGGACCGGTGGCTCGCTATCTCGGTCTGCTCGCGATGACGATCGGCGAGGATGAGCGCGCGCTCGGGCACCTGGAGACCGCGCGCTCGGCGGCCGAGCGGATACGGGCGCGGCCGATGGCCGTGCTGACGGCGCTCGACACGGCCGAGGTGCTCGCGCGGCGCGGGGCGCCGGGCGACGCCCGGCGCGGCCAGGCGCTCGTGCAGGGTGTCGCCGAGGAGGCGGCGCGGATGAAGATGGACGGGGCGCTCGCCCGCGCCGACGACCTCCTCGCGCGGCTGGAGGACGCGTCGGCCGCCACGCGCGAGGGGTCGCGCATCGCGCCGAGGTCGGCCGCGCTGCGCCGCCGGCAGGACGTCTGGCTGGTGGAGTTCGAAGGCTCCAGCTTCTGCCTGCGCGACGCCAAGGGCCTGCGGTACCTCGCGTTGCTGCTCGCCGCGCCGGGCGTTGCGGTCGCCGCCACGGAGCTCGAGCGCACTGCCGCCGCGGGCGGCCGCCGGCTCCCCCGCCGGCGCGCGCTCGAAGCGCTGCGCATGCGGGCGCTCGAGCTGCGCGAGGAGCTCGAGGAGGCGCGCTCGTTCAACGATCCTGAGCGGATCGCCCGCGTGCGCGAGCGGCTCGAGGACATCGCGCTCGAGATCAGTGCTGCGGAGGCCCGCTCGAGCGCGGGCGGCGAGCGCGCTCGGATCAACGTGACGCGGGCGATCAAGTCCGCTCTGGGGCGGATCGCGGAGCATGAACCCGAGCTCGCGCGGTTGCTGCGGGCCACGGTTCACACCGGCGCGTCGTGCCGCTATGAACCGGATCCCGTACCGCTGGAGTGGGAGGTCCGCGACTGACTTCATCGGGGTTTCCGGTCGCGACGACGCACGCGCTACTGTCGGCGTCGAGCAGGGGTGACCCTGGCGCGAAAAAGAGGTGTGGGAGGCTGTGCCGACGGCTCGTGAAAGCCCATTCGTCGGGCGCGTCCGGGAGCTGCGTGGACTCGAGGATGCGTTCGAGGACGCGTGCCACGGGCGCGGCGGGATGCAGATCCTGCTGGGTGAGCCCGGCGTCGGCAAGACGCGGCTGGCGAACGCGCTCGTCGAGCATGCCCGCGCGCACGACGCACGGGTCGTGGAGACGCGCGGCTGGGCGCACGCGGGGCCCGCGTACTGGCCGTGGGTCGAGATCGTGCGCGCGCTCAGCGCCGACCTCGGCGGCGAGGCGCTGCGGCGCGAGCTGCGCTCCGCCGCCGATCAGCTGCTGCGGCTCGTCCCCGAGCTCGGCGCGCGCCTGCCGGGGGCGCAAGCGCCGGCGCTCGAGCCCGGCGACGACGAGATCGCGCGCTTCGCGCTGTTCGACGCGCTCGCCGCGCTGCTGCGCGCGCGCAGCGTGCGCGATCCCGTCGTCATCGCGATCGACGACCTGCAGGTCGTCGACACCGCCTCGCTCGTCGCGCTGGACTTCATCTCGCGGATCCTGAGCGACGTCGCCGTCCTGATCGTCGCGACGATGCACGAGCACACGATCGAGCGCTCGCCGGAGGCCGAGGTCGCGTTGCAGAACATCGGTCGCGCCGGCCGGCGGCTTCCGCTCGGCGGCCTCGCCCGGGAGGACATCGGGCGCCTCATCGAGCTCGCGAGCGGAGGCCGCGCGGCGCCGGGGCTGGCGACGACGGTCCACGCCGTCACGGAGGGCAACCCGTTCTTCGCGGGCGAGATCATCGCGCTGCTGCTCGCCGAGCGCCGGCTGCAGGATCCGCCGGACGAGCTGCCGCTGCCCGACGGCGTGCGCGCCACGATTCGCCGGCGGCTGGAGCCGCTCGATGCGGCCGCCCTGGAGACGCTCGAACTTGCCGCGGTCATCGGCCGCACGTTCACGCTGGCGACGCTCGAACGCGCGTCGCCGCAGCCGCGCGACACCGTGCTCGGGGCGCTCGACGAGGCAGTCAAGCTGGGTCTGGTCGCGCCGGTCGCCGGAGCGATCGGCGAGTACCGCTTCGGCCATGGCCTCATCCGGGACACGCTGATCTACGGCATGACCGTGGCGGCGCGCATGAGCGCGCATCGCGTGGTCGGCGAGGCGCTGGAGCACAACTACCGCGGAGCGGTCGACGAGCACCTGCCCGAGCTCGCCCACCACTTCCTGGCGGCCGGCAGCCGCGGCGACGTCGCGAAGGCCGTCGCCCACGCGGAGCGCGCCGCCCAGCGCGCGCTGGACGCGCTCGCCTACGAGCAGGCGGAGGAGCTCTTCTCGCGCGCGCTCGAGGCGCTCGAGGCGCTGGAGCAGGACGTGCCGCGCCGTGCGGGGCTGCTGCTCGGGCTCGGCACCGCGCAATCTCGGCTTGGCCGCGCGGCTGCCCGCGCGACGTTCGAGGCGGCGATCCAGGCCGCCCGCGCGATCGACGCCGACGACATCTTCGCGCGCGCCGCGCTCGGCTTCGGCCCGTTCGCGCTGACGCCGGGCTACGTCGACGAGCAGCACGTCGCGCTGCTCGGCGAGGCGCTGGAGCGGATCGGCCCCGACGACGATCCGATGCGGGTGCGCCTTCTCGGCTCGCTCGCGGTCGCGCTGTACTGGTCGGACACCGCGGCGCGGCGCGCGGAGCTCGCCGACGAGGCGCTGGCGATCGCGCGGCGGCTGGGCGATGACGTCACGCTGGCGATCGCGCTGAGCTCCGCGCAGCTGGCGACGAGCGGCCCGGACACGACCGAGCAGGGCCTGGAGTGGTTGCGCGAGCTGTTCGCGATCACCGACCGCGTCGGCGAGACGGTGATGTCGCTCGCCGCCCGCAGCCGCCACATCGACGCGCTCATGGAGCTCGACGACCTCGCGGGCGCCGACATCGCGATCGAGACGCTCGAGCGCCTGGCGCGCGGCGCCCGCGACCGGCGCGCGGCGATGTTCGTCCCGCTGCACCGAGCGCGGCGCGCCGCGCTCGACGGGCGCTACGAGGATGCCGAGAGCCTGCTCGGCGAGGTGGAGGCGATCGTGCACGAGCTGTCGGCCTCGACGATCCCGATCACGGCCGCCTCGCAGCGCGTCGTGCTCACGTGGCTGCAGAAGGGCCCGCGCGAGATCGGCGACCTCGTGCGCGCGTACGCCGACGGCTCGCCGGCGATGCCGTGCTGGCGCGCTGGGCTCGCCGCGGCGCTCGCCGACGCGGGCCGGCGCGACGAGGCGCGGCTGGAGCTCGAGCGGCTGGTCGCCGGCGACTGCGCCGGGCTGCCGCGCGACAACCTCTGGCTCGCGGCGATGGCGCTGCTGAGCGAAGCCGTCGCCGCGCTCGACGCGCCCGAGCATGCCGAGCTCCTGTACGGCAAGCTCGCGCCGTTCGCCGGGCGCAACGTCGTGCTGCCCACGGTCGCGTACCTCGGGCCCGTCGAGATGTGGCTCGGGATCCTCGCCCGGATCGCCCGCCGCAGCGCCGACACGCATGAGCGGCTCGCTGCAGCGCGCGTGCAGACGATGCGCGCCGGGGCGCGACCGGCGCTCGCCCGGATCGCAGTGGAGGAGGCGGCCGTGCTCATCCGCGACGGCGGGACGGTGGAGCGCGCGCGGGCGGGCGAGCTGCTCGACGACGCCGGCCGCAGCTGCGAGCAGATGGGACTGGAGCGCATCGCCCAGCACGTGGAGGCGCTCCGCGCACAGCTGTCCGCGATCCCGGCGCCCGCGGCGGGCGAGCCGGCTGCCGGCTCGCAGGCAACGCGGGCGGCGCTGCAGCGCAACGGCGACGTCTGGACGCTCCGCTACGAAGGCGCCACGCTGCACCTCACCGACGGCAAGGGCATCCAGCTGCTCGCGCTGCTGCTCGAGCGTCCCGGCGCCGAGGTGCACTGCCTCGAGCTCGCGGCGGCGGTCGCGGGGTCGTCGGCGAGCGCGCCGATCGAGCATTCCGGCGGACAGGAGACGTCTGGGCGCTTCGGCGTGCAGGGCGGCGCCGGGCCGATGCTCGACGCCCGGGCCAAGGAGGACTACCGCGCGGAGATCGCCCGGCTCGGGGCCGCGCTCGGCAAGGCCGAGGCGCGCCGCGACGTGGCCGAGGCGGCGCGCGTGCGCGCGCAGCTCGAGTTCGTGCGGGCCGAGCTGGCGCGCTCCGTCGGCAAGGGCGGCCGCGATCGCGAGACCGGCTCGCACGCCGAGCGGGCGCGGATCAACGTCACGCGTCACATCCGGCGGACGCTGACGAAGATCGCCGGCTATGACGAGGCGCTCGGCGCCGCGCTCGACCGCTGCGTCCGCACCGGCGCCTTCTGCGTCTATGCGCCCGATCCGGTGCGGCCGCTGCGCTGGACCGTCCGCCGCTGAGACGAGACTCGTTCCGGCGCGCCGAACGGGTGCGGGCGGCGCTGTACGGCGTTCACGCGTTCGTCACGCCCAAGGGGCGAGATGACCCGCGCCGCCGACCACACGTTCCTGTTCGCCGACCTCGCCGGCTACACCGCCTTCACCGAGCGTGTCGGCGACGAGGCGGCGGCGGACGTCGCCGTCGCATTCCAGGCGGTTGCTGCGCGGCTGGCCGAGACGTGCGGCTGCGAGGTCGTCAAGGACCTCGGCGACGCGGTGATGATCCACGCCGACGACGCGACGCGCGTCGTCGCCCTCGCGCTGCGCCTGCGCCGCCAGCTCGCCGACGAGGGCTGGTGCCCGCCCCTGCGCATGGGCGTGCACTCCGGGCCGGCCGTCCAGCGCGGCAGGGACTGGTACGGCACCACGGTGAACATCGCGGCGCGGGTGGCGGACGCCGCCGCCGCCGGCGAGATCCTGCTGAGCGTCGCCACTCACGAGCGGATGGCGCGCGCGGGCGTGCTGATCGCCGACCGCGGCGCGCGCACCTTCAAGAACGTGGCCGCGCCGCTGGCGGTCTACGCGGCGGCCTGACCCCGAACGAAGAAAGGGCGCCACGGGGAAGAGGCGCCCTTTCTCCTGGTAGGAACGAGGTTCCGCACTTCACAGAGAACCCCGTGATTCGGGTTGGCTTGTCCTTGCCTGTCGTCACCATTGTGGCGTTATGCGCAAGCGAACGGTGTTCAATTGCTTGGAACATCCGAGCGGCTACGCGCCAACTCAGACGCATCGTGCGATCCGGTCGTCGCCGGCGCCGCCATCGAGCCGGTCGTCGCCGCCGACGCCGTGGATGCGGTCGTTGCCGCCCGCGCCGCGGATCGTGTCGGCGACGCTGGTGCCGCGCAGGCGCTCGCTCCGGGGCCGCCGGGGATCGTCGCCGCAATGCCGTGGCGGGAACGGCGAGGTCGATGGCGGCGACCGTGCCGAGGAGCTGCGCGCGGCTGAGGCTGATGGATGGCGTCCTTCCGGTAGGGGGTGCTGCTCCTACTGTGCGGCGTGCGCGCGCGAGCGCGCAGCGCTCTCACGCACTCCTCACCGCGGGTGAGAAACCGATGAGAGCAAGCCGCGCGCCGCCCTTCTGGTCGTCCTCTGCGTCATCGTGTACGGATCGTGCACCGTCGCATCGCGATCATCGCCCTCGCTCTCGCCGTGATCGCGAGCGGCTCCACGGCGTTCGCCGCGAAGACGCAGAAGGGCACGCGCGGCGACGATCGCATCGTCGGAACCAACGGGCCCGACCGGATCAACGCCGGCGCCGGCGACGACCACGTCGACGGACGCGGCGGCCGCGACATCCTGAACGGTGGGAAGGGGCGCGACCAGCTGCGCGGCGGCGCCGGCAACGACCGGCTCAACGGCGGCCCCGACGACGACGTCCTCGCGGGCGACTCGGGCAACGACTCGCTCACCGGCGCAAGCGGCGCCGACGTGCTGCTGGGCGGCGCGGGCCACGACCGCATCGACGCGACCGGCGGCGGCGGCGACGTCGTCGAGGGCGGCGACGGCAACGACACGATCCGCGCGATCGACGGCGCGCGCGACACGATCGGCTGCGGCAGGGGGCGCGACCGCGTCTACGCCGACCGCGAGGACCGCGTCGCGCGCGACTGCGAGGTCGTCAGGCGTGGGTGACGCGCCCGACGGGCCGACAGGGCCCGTCGTGCTGCTCGTCGACGACGACGCCGCGATCCGCCGCGCGGTCGGCGCCGGCCTCGAGCTCGAGGGCTTCCGCGTCGTGCGCGCTTCCGGCGGGCGGGCGGCGCTCGCCGCCGTGGCGACCGTCGCACCCGCGGTGATCCTGCTCGACCTGTCGATGCCCGACCTCGACGGCCTCGACGTCCTGCGCGAGCTGCGCGCCGGCGGCGACGACGTCCCGGTCTGCATCCTGTCCGCGCGCGACGACGTCGACGACCGCGTGCGCGGCCTGCAGGCCGGCGCCGACGACTACGTCGTCAAGCCGTTCGCGCTCGACGAGGTGACCGCTCGCCTGCAGGCGCTGCTGCGCCGCCGCCCGGCGACGCCGGACGCGGTGCTGACAGTCGGCGACGTCGCGCTGGACCCGCGCTCGCACAGCGCGCAGCGCGGCGGGCGTGACCTCGAGCTGACGCGGCGCGAGTTCGACCTGCTGCACCTCTTCATGCGCCATCCGGGCGAGGTCCTCGACCGCGCGCGCTTGCACGAGGAGGTCTGGGGCTACACGTTCGATCCCGGCACGAACATCGCCGACGTGTTCGTCGGCTATCTGCGGCGCAAGCTCGAGGCGGCCGGCGAGCCGCGCATCCTGCAGACCGTGCGCGGGATCGGCTTCATCCTGCAGGTCTGATCTGCTTCCCGCGTGCGCAGCCTCCGCGGTCGCCTCACGCTCGGCATCACGCTCGTGCTCGCGGTCGTGCTCGCGGGGGCGGGCATCGTCGTGTCCGACTACGTCGACCGCTCCGAGCGCGACGCGCTCGACGATCGCCTCAAGCGTACCGCCGAGCTGTCGCGCGAGACCGCGTTGGCGGCCGTGCAGCGCGAGCTGCCGTCCGGCGACCGGCGACTGGACAACGTGCTCTCGGCGACCGGCACGTCGCTGCGGCTGCTGATCGACAACCGCCAGCTGCTGACCTCCGGCCGGCCGCCGCCACCCGGGCGCCCGCCACCGCGTGCCGGCCTGAGCACCTTCGAGGCCGGCGGCGAGCGCTACCGCACGTACGCGATCAGCCTCGACGCGCTCGGCGGCCTCGCGCGGCTGGAGGTCACGACCGCCCTGCGGCCGCTGGAGAACAAGCTGTCGGAGCTCAACCGCCGCCTGCTGGCGTTCGGTGCCGCGGCGCTGCTGGTCGCCGCGATCGGCGTCTGGTTCGCCGCCGACCTGCTGCTGCGCCCGCTCGAGCGCCTGCGCCTCGCGACGGCGGGGATCGCCGGCACGGAGGACCTCGACCGCCGCGTGCCGGGCGACGACGGGCCCGCCGAGCTGCGCTCCCTGGCGGCGAGCTTCAACGCGATGCTCGCGCGCCTCGGCCGCTCGGCGGCCGATCGCGAGCGCGCGCTCGCCGCGACGCGCCGCTTCACGGCCGACGCGGGACACGAGCTGCGCACGCCCCTGACGAGCGTTCACGCCAACCTCTCCGCGCTCGACCGTCACCCCGAGATGCCCGAGCGCCAGCGCGCGGAGATGATCGCCGACGCGCTCGCGGAGAACCGCCGGCTCGTCGACCTGCTCGACGGCCTGCAGGCGCTTGCGCGGGGCGACGCCTCGGCGGTCGAGCATGCCGACGTCGAGCTCGCCGACCTCGTCGGCGTGGCGCTCGCCGCCGCCCGCGCCCGCCATCCCGACGTGACGTTCTCGTGCGAGCTGCCCGACGAGCCCGTCGTCGTGCGGGGGTGGGATCCGGGGCTGCGCAGCGTCGTCGACAACCTCCTCGAGAACGCCGCGCGCCACGGCGGCGGAAGCGTCGCGGTGACGCTCTCCACGGACGGGCCGGCGCTGCTCGTCGACGACGACGGCGCCGGGATCCCCGAGCACGAGCGCGAGCGGATCTTCGAGCCGTTCGTCCGCGCCGACGGCACGACGGCGCCGGGTTCCGGGCTGGGCCTCGCGCTCGTCGGCCAGCAGGTGCGCGCGCACGGCGCGCGGATCGAGGTCGGCCGCTCGCCGCTCGGCGGCGCGCGCTTCGCCGTGCGGTTCTAGCCTCAGCCGCACCGTGCGCGCGCCCCTCCACATCGTCGTGCTGGCGGCCGCGGCGGCCGGCGGCCTCGGCGGCTGCGGAGGCCACGACGCTCCGCCGCGCAAGCCGCCGGCGCTCGAGCCGGTGCGGCTCGAGATCACGGCGCCGGCCGACGCGGCGACCGTGCGCGGCGGCAATGTCGACGTACGCGGCCGCGTGAGCCCGTCGGTCTCCGAGGTGACGGTGCTCGGCCGCCCGGCGCTCGTGACCGAGGGCCGCTTCACGGCGGTCGTCCCGCTCGAGCCGGGCGCCAACGTCATCGACGTGATCGCGACCGCGCCGCGCCGCAAGGCCGCGCTGACGGCGCTGCGCGTGACGCGCGACATCCTCGTGACGGTGCCGCAGCTCGCCGACGTGGAGGAGGAGGAGCTCGAGCGCGTGCTCGAGCCGCTCGGGCTGCGCGCGGAGGTGCAGCGCGGCGGCGGCATCCTCGACGTGCTGCGCTCGGGGCCGACGGTCGTCTGCGAGCAGGATCCGCCGGCCGGCGCGCGCGTCCGGCGCGGGCGCACGATCCAGGTCGTCGTCGCCAAGCGCTGCTGAGGGCGCGCTCAGGCGCTCGGCGTCAGCGCGATCAGCGCGATGCGCGTGCTGCCGCGGTCGCGCACGACCCCGAGCACGATCCGGCCGGTGATCGACGGGGCGCCCTCGCGGCGCACGCGATAGCGCGCGCTCGCTCGGCCGGCCGCGCCGCCGCGGACCTCGAGGTCCTCGAGCTCGTAGCTCTGCGTGTCGTTGGCGCGAAACTGGCTCTCGTACGCCGTGGCGACCGCGGCGCGGCTGCGCACCGTGCCGCTCGGCAGGACGCGCTGGACGTCATTGGTCAGCAGCCGCCGCAGCGCGCGCCCGTCCTCGGTCTCGTAGGCCTGCGCGAACGCCTCGGCGGCGGCGCGCACCTCGCCGTCGCCGAGCGGCGCCGCCTGCGCGCCCGCGGCGTCGCGCTCCTCGCGGTCGCCGAGCATGAGCGCGGCGACCGTCGCGACCCCGGCGAGGGGGAGCGCCAGCGCGGCGCCCAGCCCGAAGCGCCCCAACCTGCCTCGCCGGCGCCGGACGACGGCCGTCGGCGCGGTCGCCGCGGGCAGCCGGCCGGGGGACGGCGCGGGTGCGATCGCTCGCGCGCGCCTGCGCCCTCCGCCGGGCGCGGCGCTGCCGATCGCCACCGTGCGCTCGCTCTCGGTCACCGCCTCGCCGTGCGCCGCCGCCAGCGCGGCGCGGCCGAGGTCGCCGGCCGAGGGGTAGCGGTCGGCGGGATCCTTGGCGAGCGCCCGTGCGATCACGCGGTCCAGCAGCCGCGGAGCGCCGGCCTGCGAGGGACGCGGCGGCGCGTCGTGCAGGTGTGCCAGCAACGTCGCCGGCACGGTCCCGCGGGCGAACGGCGGCTCGCCGGTGAGCGCGGCGTACAGCACGCAGCCCAGCGAGTAGACGTCCGAGTGCGCGTCGACCGGCTCGCCCTGCAGCTGCTCGGGCGCAGCGAAGTCGACGGTGCCCATCCAGCGGCCGCTGTCGGTCAGCGGCACCTGCGGGTCGAGCTGGCGCATGAGCCCGAAGTCGCTGAGGTAGGCGTGCTCGCCGTCGCGTTCGAGCAGGACGTTGGCCGGCTTGACGTCGCGGTGCACTAGGCCCGCGGCGTGGGCTGCGTCCAGCGCCGACGCCACCTGCGCGATGATCGCCGCCGCGCGCCGCGGCGGCAGCCGCCCGGCGCGCTCGATCAGCGCGTGCAGGTCGCTACCCGGCACGTAGCGCATGACGATGTACAGCGCCCCGCGCTCCTCGCCCGCCGCGTAGACCGGCACGACGTTCGGATGGTCGATCGCCGCCGCCATCCGCGACTCGCGCTCGAAGCGCTCGCGGAACTCCGGGTCGCCCGCGCGGTCGCCCGCTATGACCTTCAGCGCCACCGGCCGCTGCAGGTCGAGCTGCACCGCGCGGTACACGACGCCCATGCCGCCGCGGGCGATGACGCCCTCGACGCGGCAGCCGCCGAGCAGCTCGCCCGCGCGCAGCTCGGCCATCACCGGCTCGCGGACCCGGCGCAGCGTGCGCCGGCAGTCTCCCGATCGGCCATGCAGCGAGCGTAATCGAGTCGGCCCTGATGCTCGAAGCCTCGAGGCGCCGAAGGCCCAAGTCGCCGACCTTCTTCGGCGGCCGCGGCCATGCCTACCGCAAGCTGCTGATCGCCGCGGGCGTGGAGAGCGTCGCCGGTGACGCGCACGAGCTCACGAACATGTCCGACGACGTCGCGCAGACGGCCGAGCGCCCCACGCAGCCGTCCGACACGCTCGCCTCGTCGATCTCCGCCAGGCGTGAGCTGATCGTCGAAGCGCGCCGTACCGCCCAGCGGGCCGGCCGGCGCTGACGGGGATCCGGAGATCCACGGCCGGTCTGGGAGCTCATCGCCGCGCTTGACGCTCAGCGCGAGTAGCTGCGCAGCTTCGAGCGGAACGCCTCGTAGACCGGCCGCGGCGTGCCGTCGGCCGCGACGAGCCCCGCGTCGAAGCGGCAGCGCCCGCCGCACGACGTGCCCGTCTCGATCCCGAACCAGTTGTAGGAGTAGACGCGGTCGACGCCGCTGCGGCGGTAGCGGCTGGCGTACGTGAACATGTTGCGGATCCGCGCGGCCTGGCGCGACTCGGAGTAGGGGAACGAGCGGCCGAAGCTCGCCAGCGCGCCGGTCTCGGTGAACCAGAACTTCGTGCGCTTGTTGTAGCGGCGCAC
>DATMJM010000266.1:0-3145 GCA_035553935.1 Solirubrobacteraceae bacterium | reverse complement strand
CGCGGGCTGCCGGGCGTGGCCGACGAGTGGGAGTGGGAGCCGACTCTGCTGGCCCTGCGCCGCGACCTCGAGGCGGCCTTCGAGGCGGCGCTCGCCGCGGCCGTCCCGAGACCGCCCGCGCCGGCGGTCCCCGAGGAGATGGACCTCGCGCTGCGCGCGGTCGCCGACAGCGACGACAGCCCGTCGCTGTCGCGCCACGTCGAACGCGACGCGACGGCCGAGCAGGTGCTGGAGTTCGTGACGCACCGCTCCGCGTACCAGCTCAAGGAGGCCGATCCGCACTCGTGGGCCCTGCCGCGCCTGCATGGCGGCCCGAAGGCGGCGCTCGTCCAGATCCAGGCCGACGAGTACGGAAACGGCAACGCCGCCTGCATCCACGCGCAGCTGTTCGCAGACGCGATGCAGGAGCTCGGCCTCGACCCGCGCTACGGCGCCTACGTCGACCACCTGCCCGGGGTGACGCTGGCGACGGTGAACCTCATGTCGCTGTTCGGGCTGCACCGGCGCTGGCGCGGCGCGATCGTCGGCCACCTGGCGCTCTTCGAGATGGAGTCCTCGGTGCCCAACCGGCGCTACGCGACCGGGCTGCGCAGGCTCGGCTACGGGGAACGCGCGACGGCGTTCTTCGACGAGCACGTGACCGCCGACGCGATCCACGAGAACATCGCCGCCGTCGATCTCGCGGGCGGGCTCGTGCGCCAGCAGCCGGGGCTCGCGCGCGACGTCCTGTGGGGCGCGGCGACGCTCGTCGCGCTGGAGGCGAACTTCGCGCGCCATCTGGTCGGCGCGTGGGAGGAGGGCGTCAGCTCGCTGCGCCTGCGCCTGCCGGCGGGGACCGGCGCGCGATCAGCTGCCGCGTGACTCGGCGCCGCTCGGCGCGCGGAAGCGGACCACCTTGTGCGAGCCGTCGCAGAACGGCCGCAGGCGCGACTTGCCGCAGCGGCACAGGGCCACCGTCTCGCGGCCTGCGTCGATCGGGTTGCCGTCCTGGTCCTCGAGGCGAAACGGCCCGCGCACGAGCAGCGGCCCGTCCCGATAGCTCGTGATGCGGGTCTCCTCCATCTCGCGCGATCATCCCCCGCGCCGGGGATGCGGCAAACGCGCGGCGAACGCTCAGCCGGGCCCCTCCGGCGTGTGATGGCTGATGACGTGGCTCAGGACGCGGCAGTTCGAGCAGGCGCCGATGTACGACTCGCCGCGCAGCAGTTCCTCGACGCGCTCGGGGAGCGGCGGCGGCTTGTCGCCGCTCTGGCGCGCCTGCTCGGCGAGCGAGGCGAAGCGCGGCTCGTGACGGTGCTCGTCGTATTGCAGCCGCGAGCCACACCACGCGCAGAACTGCGGGTGGGAACGAGCTTCGGCCATCGCGTTGCGACACTAGCACCGTGTGACGCCGGGTATGCGGAAGCTGCAAGCGACCCGGGAGAGAGCATGACCGAGCAGGCGCAGCCCAGACCGCAAACGGAGGGCGCGAACGCCATGGGCGCCTTTCTGGCGCAGAAGATCCGCGAGGCCGGCGTCGCGGTCAGCGACGAGATCGAGCAGCTGCGCGCGGACGCCGCCGAGCGCGCCGCGACGGGCGCGCAGGGCGCCGCGATGCTGGCGGGCGCCGGCGCTGCGGCAGCCGTCGCCGCCGGCGCCGCTGCGTCGCTTCCGCTCATGGCGCTGCGCCGCGTGATGCCGGGCTGGGCGGTCGCGCTGCTCGTCGCCGGCGGCTCAGGTGCGCTGGCGGCGGCGCTCGCGCGCCGGGGTCTGGACGATCTGCACGCGGCCGCGCCCACGAAGAACGGCGGGCCTCCGTAGTCAGACGCGGCCGGGCGCTGATCGCGCACCGGCGCCGCTGCGGTCGCGCTCAGGCCGCCCGCAGCGGCTGCGTGAGCGCCTTGACGAAGTCCTCGAGCTGGCCGGTCGTCCAGCACTCGAAGGCCTGGCAGTGCTGCTCGTACGTCGCGATCACGGAGTCGCCGTAGTTCCAGTACAGCCGCGGCTCGGGGTTGAGCCAGAAGGTGCGCCCGGCGCGCGCGGCGATCTGGCCGAAGTCGTCGGCCCGCGGGTCGCGGCCGTTCGTGCGCGCGTCGCCGAGCACGATCACCGTCGCGCGCGGGTGCAGGTCGTCCTCGACGAGCGCCCGGAACTCCGACCAGACGCGGCCGTAGTCGGTGTAGCCGCTGACGTCGGCGACGCCGGCATCCCGCGCGATCGCCTCCGACACGGCGCGGAACTCGCGCTCGCGGTCGAAGACGTCGGTCACCTCGCTGATGCGCTCGATGAAGACGAAGGAGCGCATCTTGCGAAACGAGTCGTGCAGGGCGTGCAGCACCGAGAGGAAGAAGACGGACGCGCTCGTGACGGAGGTCGACACGTCGCACAGGACGTAGATCTCGGGCCGCCGCGGCCGGACCGGCTTGAAGCGCAGGTCGACGGGAACGCCGCCGGTCTGCAGCGACGCGCGCATCGTCCGGCGCACGTCGACGTGCGCGTGGCGGGTGTGGCCGCGCATCTCCTGGCCCTGCGTCTTGAGCCGGCGCTTGAGCTGCGCGACGACGCGATGCACCGCGGCGAGGTCCTGCAGCGGGCCGCTGGGCAGCGCGCGGTCGAGCTCGTTGAGCGGGCGCGACGGCGGCAGCCTCGCCGTCCGCTCGATCTGGCCGCGCTCGAGCTCGCGGCGCATGAGCGCCTCGAAGCGCCGCAGCGCCTCGCGCGGGACGCCGTCGCGGCGCGGGTCGCCGGGCGGCAGCTCGTGCTGCGGCTCGGCGCGCAGGCCGAGCGCGCGGCGGATGCGCTGCACGTCGACGCCGATGACGCCCGAGCCCTCGCCCTGGCGCCCGAGCGCGGCGATCGCCAGCCGCGCGAGGTCGCGCATGAGCGACTCCGAGCCCTCCTGCAACGCCGCGGCGATCTGGCGGCGCAGCTCGTCGACGTCGATCTCGCCGGCCGCGCCGTCGGCGGCCTCGGCGCCGTCACGGCCGTCCTGCGCGTCGCCGTGCTCGCGCACGCCCTCGCGCAGGGCCGCCTCCTCGGTCGCACGGAAGAAGAAGCGCTCGAAGACGAGCTCGAACACGCGGCGGTCCTCCTGGGACTTGGCAAGCGTGGCGGCGAGCGCCTCGCGGAAATCCTCGGTCCTGCTCCAGTCGACCTCGGCGAGGAC
>DATMJM010000265.1:0-5893 GCA_035553935.1 Solirubrobacteraceae bacterium | reverse complement strand
GACCAGCGCCTGCAGCCCGCGGATGAGCGCGTCGCGGTCCAGCGCGGCGCCCATCAGCCGCTGCAGCGACGTGGCGCTGCCGCCGACCGCGTACGCCGCGGCCGGTCGCGGCGTACGCGGTCGGAGGATCGGAGGGCAGCTCGGTGCGGGTGAGCGTCGCCGATCCGAAGGGCAGCGAGACCGACCAGGTGACGCCGCCGTCCGCGGTCCCGACGACGAGCTCCGTCGAGCCGCCGCCGACGTCGACGACGCCGAGCGGGCCGTCCGGCGGCGCGGCGAGTGCGCCGATGGCGCCGCGAAATGCCAGCCGCGCCTCCTCCTCGGCGTCGAGGATCTCCAGCGGCGTGCCGCAGCCTGCGTCGATCGCCGCCGCCAGCGCGTGGCGGTCGGTGGCCTGGCGCACCGCGGCGGTCGCGACGATCCGCAGCGAGACGGCGTCCAGCTCGCGCGCCTGGCGCGCCTGGCGCGCGACGATCGACGCGACCTCCGCGATCAGCTCGGGCCCCAGCTCACCGTTCACGCACTCGCTCAAGCGCGTGAACGCGCGCTCGGAGACGACCTCGTGCAGGCGCGAGGCGCCGGCCTCCGCGACCAGCAGCCGCGTGGTGTTGGAGCCGATGTCGATGCAGGCGCAGCGGGCCAAGGAAGTTGCCCCGGCGATCTTGTCATGATTGCGCGCCGTGGATTCGGCCGCTCCAGCCATTCTCGTGCGCGACCTGCACAAGTCATACGGCAATGTGCACGCCGTGCAGGGCGTCGACTTCGAGGTCGCGCGCGGCGAGGTCTTCGGGCTGCTCGGACCCAACGGCGCGGGCAAGACGACGACGGTCGAGGTGCTCGAGGGCTATCGCGAGCGCACGCGCGGGATCGTGTCCGTCCTCGGCCACGACCCCGGCGGCCGGCCGCGCGCGCTGCGCGAGCGTGTCGGGATCGTGCTGCAGTCCAGCGGCATCTACCGCCATGCCACGCCGCGGGAGCTCATCACGCACTGGGCGGGCTTCTACCCGGCTCCCCGCGACGTCGAGGAGGTCATCGACCTCGCCGGCCTGCGCGAGTCCGAGAACGTCCTGACGCGCAAGCTCTCCGGCGGCCAGGCGCGCCGGCTGGACTTCGCGCTCGCGCTCGTCGGCGACCCCGAGCTCGTCTTCCTCGACGAGCCCACGACCGGCTTCGATCCCGCCGCGCGGCGTGCCGCATGGGACACGATCCGCGCGCTCGCCGACCTCGGCAAGACGATCCTGCTGACGACTCATTACCTCGACGAGGCGCAGGCGCTCTGCGACCGGGTCGCGATCGTCAAGGACGGCCGGATCCTCGCCGTCGGGGCCCCCGCGCAGCTCGGCGTCGGCGCGTCCTCCCGCTATCGCGTGAGCTGGCGCGACGAGGACGGCGATCTCGCAACGCGCGAGACCGACGACCCGACCGGCCTGCTGCACCAGCTCACGAGCGCGGCGCTCGCGCGCGGCACGGGCCTGGAGGACCTCAGCGTCACCCGGCCCTCGCTGGAGGACGTCTACCTCGAGCTGACCGCCGAGATCATCGACGAGGAGTCGACGCGATGACCGCCGCCCTGGCCGTCACGTGGCGCCAGTACCGCCTCGAGCGCAAGATGTTCTGGCGCAACCCGAGCGCCGCGTTCTTCAACTTCGTCCTGCCGCTGCTGTTCCTCGCGCTCTTCGGCGCGATCTACTCCGGCAGCCAGGCGGACCTCGACATCATCGTCCCCGGGATCGCCGGGATGAGCGTCATGACGACGACGTTCAACGCGCTGGCGATGAACCTCGTCTTCCTGCGCGAGCAGGGCGTCCTCAAGCGCCTGCGCGGCACGCCGCTGCCAAGCGGCGCCTACCTCGCGAGCCTCGCAGCGAACGCCGTGACGAACACCGCGATCCAGCTGTGTATCGTGATCGGCGCAGGGTCGCTGGTCTTCGGCGTCGGCCTGCCGGAGGACTGGCTCATGCTCGCCGTCTTCATCGCCGCCGGCGTCGCGTGCATGGCGTCGCTCGGCGTCGCGCTGTCGCATGCGATCCCGAACTTCGACTCGGCGCCGGCCTATGTCAACGCCATCTTCCTGCCGGTCATCGTCCTGAGCGGCGTCTTCTACGACGCCGACGCGGCGCCGACGTTCCTGCGCGACATCGCACAGGCGCTGCCGCTGACGCACCTCATCGACGGGCTGTCGGCGGCGCTCGTCAACGGAGCCGCGTTCGCAGACCACCTCGATGACCTCGCCGTGCTGCTCATCTGGGCAGGGCTCGGAACGGTGCTGGCGGTGCGCGGGTTCAGCTGGGAGGCCCGCCGCGGCTGACCGGCCGCCGCTGCGCCGGTAGGCGACAGCTTGCCGGCGGACAGGCGCTCCGGTTTCCGGCGCAAGGCCGCGCCCAAGCGCATGAACCGCCGCGCCCGCAGCGAAAGCGCGGTGGATGCGGCGCATCACGACGATCCTCGGCCTCCTCGCGGTTCTCGCCGGCGCGCTGCCGGCGAGAACCGCCTCGGCCGCCACGCGCGCCGAGGTCGCCGCGCTGCAGGTCGCGCTGCGCTCCGCGGGGTTGTATGCCGGCACGGTCGACGGGATCGCCGGCCCGCGCACGTCCGCCGCCGTGCGCGCGGCGCAGCGCAGCGCCGGCCTGCTCGCCGACGGCATCGCAGGGCCGGCCACGCGGCGCGCGCTCGGCCGGCTCGGCCGCCCGGATTACGGCAGCCGCGCGATGCGCGCCGGCGCCGTCGGGTGGGACGTCGCGGCGCTGCAGTTCGGCCTCGCGACGCACGGCTTTCCCGGGGGGCCGATCGACGGCGCGCTCGGCCCGCGCTCGGTCGCCGCGCTGCAGCGCTTCCAGCGCTGGGCGGGCCTGACGCCGGACGCCATCGCCGGGCCCTCCACGCGGCGCGCGCTGACGGCCCCGCCGCCGCGCGCGCCGGTGCGCCTGCGCGCGCCCGTGCGAGGACCGGTCGGCGACCGCTTCGGCCCGCGCTGGAACGTCTTCCACGCCGGCGTCGACTTCCCGGCGCGGACCGGCACGCCCGTCACCGCCGCCGGGTGGGGAACCGTCGTCAGAGCCGGCTACGACGCGTCGGGGTGGGGCAACATGGTCGTGATCGGCCACCGCTTCGGGATGCGCACGCTGTACGCGCACCTCGCGTCTGTCGACGTCGTCGCTGGGCAGGCGGTCGGCGTCGGGCAGCGACTGGGAACCGTCGGAACGACCGGCCGCACGAGCGGGCCGCACCTGCATTTCGAGCTGCTGCTGCGGGGCGCCAACGTCGACCCGCTGGGCGCGCTGTGACGGCAGGCGCCTACTCGGCGATCGCGAAGGCCGGCGGCGG
Organism: Solirubrobacteraceae bacterium; assembly: GCA_035553935.1. Classification (GTDB taxonomy): domain Bacteria; phylum Actinomycetota; class Thermoleophilia; order Solirubrobacterales; family Solirubrobacteraceae; genus CADCVQ01. Next base: position 2,569 of record DATMJM010000265.1, on the reverse strand, counting down.
CACGCCCGCGACCTCGACCGGCGTGGCCGCCAGCGGCCCGCCCTCCCACTCCTCGCGCAGCAGCCCGTAGACGACGACGTCGAGCGCGCGGCCGCCGTGGCGGTGGTAGCGGCGCAGCACGCCCTCGCGTCGAAAGCCGATGCGCTCCAGCGCGCGCTGCGAGCGCTCGTGGTCGACGTTCGAGTAGGCGCCCACGCGGTCGAGGCCGAGCAGCGCGAACGCCAGATGGCACATCAGCGCCTTGGACTCGCGGTTGGCGCCCGTGCCCCACCAGGCGCGGCCGAGCCAGGTGCCGAGCACGGCACGGCGGTCGCGCCGCGCGAACTCGCCCAAGCCGCTGATGCCGATCGGGCCGGCGTCGAGATGCTCGACGACGAGGTCGAGATGGTCGCCGCGCGCGCGCTGCGGCGCCAGGCGGCTGAGGTACAGCCGAGCCTCGGCCTCCGAGCCGTAGGGGCCCCACGAGAACCAGCGCGTGACCTCGGGGTCGGACGCCTCGCGAAACAGCGCGGCGGCGTCGTCGTCGCGCGGGATCCGGACGCGCAGGCTCGGGCCCGTCAGGGCGAGATCGTCCACGGCGGGTAACACTACGAGGATGCTCGCGCTGCTCTACGACGTGCACGGCAACTCGCGCGCGCTCGACGCGGTCCTCGACGACGCCGCCGAGCAGGGCGCGAGCGCGTACCTCGTCGGCGGCGACGTGGCGATCTTCGGCCCGTGGCCGGAGGAGACCGTCGCGCGGCTGCAGGAGCTGCAGCCCGCCACGTGGATCCGCGGCAACGGCGAGCGCTGGACAGCGCATCCGCAGGACGCGCCGGAGTTCCTGCGCGGCGCCGCGGAGGCGGCGCGCGAGGCGCTCGGCGACCCGCTCGTCGCCGAGCACGACGCGCTGCCCGAGAGCGCGGCGGTCGCGGACGGCACCCGCGCGTGGCACGGCTCGCCGGTCAGCGACGTGCGGTCGTTCACGCCCGACCCGGGCGACGACGAGGCGGAGCTGCTCGCGGGCGCCACCGACCGGCGGCTGATCTTCGGCCACACGCATCTGCCGTTCGCGCGCCGTGCGGTTGCCGGCGACGTCGAGCTCGTCAACCCCGGCAGCGTCGGCATGCCGCTCGACGGCGACCACCGCGCCGCATACGCCCTGCTGCACGACGATGCCACGATCGAGCACCGCCGCGTCGCGTACGACCACGACGCCGTCCCGGACGCGCTGCGCGGGCGCTACGGCGACGCCGCCTGGCTGGAGCGGATCCTGTATCGCTTCACGCGCGCCCGCTTCGAGCCGACCTGAGCACCGAGCGGCCCTGATCGGCGACGACCAGCAGCTGCAGCTCGCCATCGCGCTCGCCCGCGAGCTGCTGCACGGCTCGGGCGCGCTGCGCGTCAGCGTCGCGCTCGACGCCGCGCAGCCGGCGATCGTCGAGTGCGAGCGGCTGCGCGCGGTCCGCGTCCACGAGCCCGGCGGTGCCGTCCGCGAGCTGCCGCACGATGCCGCCGGTGATCTCGCGCTTCCCGAGCTTCCGCACATGCGCCGGCTGCCGCCGTTCGAGGTCGACACCGCCGCCGGCACCGTCGCGGGCGTGCTCGGCGGCCTCGAGATGCTGGGTCGCGCCGTGCGCGCGATCGCCGCGTTGCTCCCGGGGCAGAGCGTCGTCGCCGCCGACTACGAGACGAGCGACCCCGCTGTCGCGCTCGGGCTCGCGGGGCGCGCCGGCGAGCCGCTCGCCGTGCTGCTCGGCGAGCACGAGTTCGAGCTCGACGTCGATCAGCCGAGCTCCTGAAGCGCCGCACCCCGCTCGCTCGTGACGCTCAGCAGCGTCATGAGCCCCGTCGTCTCGAATGCGCGGCGCACCGCGCCGTCGGTGCTGCAGACCACGACGAGCCGCCCGCCGGAGCCCGCCAGCGCCTGGTGTGCGCGGATCACGGTCGCCAGGCCGGTCGAGTCGATGAACCGCAGCTCGCTCAGGTTCAGGCACACGCGCCCCGACTCGCCGGCGACTGCGAGCACCGTCTCGAGCTCGCCGACGCCGCGCAGGTCGAGCTCCCCCTGCAGCGTCACGACCTGCACCCCGTCCTGCTCGGACGACGCGATCGAGAGCGCCGGGATGTTCAGCTCGGACCTCATCTGGGTCCTACGACACTACGCCATCGGCAGCTCCGCGGGGGAAGCTCCGACGATCGCCTGCGAGTCCTCGCGGCGGATGAGCACGAGCGTCGCGACGATGCCGAGCACCGCGAAGCCGGCGCCGGTCATGAACGCGAGCTGAAAGCCCTCGGTCAGCGCACCGGGAACCGCGGCGGGAGCACCCTGCGCAGCGGAGATCAGATCAGTCGTCCTGGAGCTCGCGATCGTGCCGAGAACCGCGAGTCCGAGCGCTCCGCCGATCTGCTGCGAGGTGTTGATGAGCCCCGACGCCAGGCCCGACTCGTCCTCGGAGACGTTGCTGACCGCCGCGATCGTCACCGGCACGAACGCCAGCCCGAGGCCGACGGCGGCGACGAGCATCGGCCCGAGCAGGTCCGCAACATAGGAGCCGCTGACCGGCACCTGCCCGAACCACAGCAGCGC